>CAZSWL010000316.1:0-9208 GCA_964610725.1 uncultured Bauldia sp. | reverse complement strand
CCGATGCCCTGCCGCCTTGCGCCTTGCTGACCTTGTACCAAAGATAGGGTAGAGCCGTCCGGTCGGATAGATCAACGCACAGTCGGAGTCTCCCCTCATGGCAGCATCCGTGCCGGCCGGCCGGCCGCCGGCCATCGTCATCATGGGCGTTTCCGGCTGCGGCAAGACGGCCGTCGGCGAACTCCTCGCCGAGCGGCTGGGATTTCCCTTCCGCGATGCCGACGAATTCCACCCCGCCGCGAATGTCGCCAAGATGTCGGCCGGAGTGCCGCTCACCGACGCCGACCGCTGGCCGTGGCTCGACGCCATCGGCCGTGCGCTGCGCGAAGCCGAGGGCGGCATCGTGGTGACCTGCTCGGCACTGCGCCGCGTCTATCGGGATCGCCTCAGGGCCGACGCCGGCCGGCCGCTCACCTTCGTGCACCTTGTCGCCTCGCGCGAGACGATTGCCGCGCGCGTGGCCGGCCGCAAGGGGCATTTCATGCCGGCCAGCCTGCTCGACAGCCAGTTCGCCACGCTCGAGCCGCCCGGCCCCGACGAGGGGGCGATCACCGTCTCGGTCGAACCGCCCCTCGCCGTGGTGGTCGAAACCGCCCTCACGGCCTTGCCCGCCCGCGTCCGCCCGCATAATTGACGGTCCCATCGACCCGTCGGGAACGCGGCGATCGATGATATGCTGGAATTCGGCCGCGTTTGACGGCCTGACGAGGGAACATGCGCGTCGCGGCCGGTGAAATGTGGAGGAGGATGCGCCCGCGCGGGTTGGTCGCCGTGGCCGCCGCCGTTGTTGCCGGCCTTGCCACGGCCGCCGTTGTTACCGGCCTTGCCACGGCCGCCGTTGCCGCGCCCGATTCAGTGACCATCGGCATGCAGCTGGAGCCGCCCAACCTCGATCCGACCGCCGGCGCCGCCGCCGCCATCGACGAGGTGGTCTACGCCAACGTCTTCGAGGGGCTCACCCGCATCGGCCCCGACGGCAGCGTTCTGCCCGATCTCGCCCGTTCATGGGACATCTCCGCCGACGGCCTCGTTTACACGTTTCACCTGGCCACCGGCGTCAGATTTCACGACGGCACGCCGTTCGGGGCCGCCGACGTCAAGTTTTCGCTCGACCGCGCCCGCGCGCCCGATTCGGCCAACGCGCAAAAGCAACTGTTCACCCCCATCGCTTCCGTCGACGTCATCGACCCCGCCACCGTCAGGGTCACCCTGTCGCGCGCGGTCGGCAATTTCCTGTTCGACATGGCCTGGGGTGACGCGGTGATCGTGGCGCCGCAAAGCGCCGCCCACGACGCCACCGACCCCATCGGCACCGGCCCGTTCAAGTTCGCCGATTGGGTCCGCGGCGATCATATCGATCTGGTCCGGAACCCGGACTATTGGGGAACGCCGGCCAAGCTCGCCAGGGCGACCTTCAAGTTCATCGCCGACCCCACCGCCGCTTTCGCCGCCGTGATGGCCGGCGACGTCGATGCGTTTCCCAACTTTCCCGCCCCCGAGACGCTCTCTCAGTTCGCCGCCGATCCGCGCTTTCGTGTCGTCGTCGGCTCGACCGAGGGCGAGACCATCATGGCCATCAACAATGGCCGCAAGCCCTTCAACGACATCCGGGTGCGCCGGGCGCTGTCCTATGCGGTCGACCGCCAGGCGGTGATCAAGGGCGCCGAGTTCGGCTACGGCACGCCGATCGGCAGCCATTTCTCGCCGGCCGACCCCGGCTACGTCGATCTCACCGGCGTCTATCCCCACGACCCCGCCAAGGCCAAGGCGCTGCTCGCCGCGGCGGGTTATGGCGACGGTCTTCACACCACGCTCAAGCTGCCGCCGCCGTCCTATGCCCGCCGTTCCGGCGAGATCATCGCCGACCAGTTGAAGGCAGTCGGTGTCGACGCCGAGATCATCAACGTCGAATGGGCGCAGTGGCTGTCGGACGTTTTTGCCAACAGGGACTACGACCTCACCATCGTCTCCCACACCGAACCGGCCGACATCGGCATCTACGCCCGCAACGACTACTACTTCAACTACCACAGCGACGCCTTCAGGAAGATCATGGCCGCCCTCGACGCGACCACCGATGCGGCCAGGCGCTTGGCGCTCCTCGCCGCCGCCCAGCGCCGCATCGCCGACGATGCGGTCAACGTCTTCCTGTTCGAGCTCCCCAAGCTCGGCGTATGGAACGCCAAGCTGCATGGGTTGTGGGCCAACGAGCCGATCCAGGCCAACGATCTCACCGGCGTCTATTGGCAAGATTGACCACCACCGCCCGCGCCGCCCCCGCGACCGGCCGGCCGCACCCGCGCGGCCGCACCGGCCGGCTCAGCTGACGGCGCCGGCGCATGTGGCTGTTCGCCGCCCGTCGCTTCGTCTCGCTGCTGGCGACCCTTGTCGCCGCCAGCGTCGTCATCTTCCTGGTGATGGAGGTTCTCCCCGGCGACCCCGCCGCCTACATGCTCGGCCTCAACGCCGCGCCCGATACGCTGGCGGCGCTGCGTCACCAGCTCGGCCTCGACCAGCCGCTGCTGGTCCGCTATTTCGCTTGGGTCGCCGGCTTCTTCACCGGCGACCTCGGCATCAGCTACACCTACCGCGTGCCGGTGGCGCAGCTGGTCGCCGCGCGCTTGTGGGTAAGCCTGCCGCTCGCCCTGATGGCGCTGGCGCTGGCGATTGCGATCGGCCTTCCCGCCGGCATCGTTGCCGCCGCCAGACGCAACCGGGCAAGCGACATCGCCGTCATGGGCCTCACCCAGTTCGGCATCGCGGTGCCCAATTTCTGGTTCGCCATGCTTCTGGTGCTCGCCTTTGCCATCGGCCTGCACTGGTTTTCGGCCGGCGGTTTCCCCGGCTGGCACGCCGGCTTTCTGGTGGCGCTGAAGGCGCTCGTCCTGCCCGCCATCGCCCTTGCCCTGCCGCAGGCCTCGATCCTCGCCCGCCTCATGCGCGCCGCCCTGGTCGAAACCCTCGGCGAGGATTTCATGCGCACCGCCCGCGCGAAAGGTCTCAGCGCCGGGCAGGCGGTCCGCCGTCACGCCGTGCGCAACGCCCTCGTTCCGGTGCTCACCGTCATCGGCCTGCAATTCTCCTTTCTGCTCGCCGGCGCCATCATCATCGAGAACGTGTTTTTCCTGCCCGGTCTCGGCCGCCTCATCTTCCAGGCGATCACCCAGCGCGACCTGATCGTCGTCAAAAGCGTCGTTCTGCTGCTGGTGGCGGCGGTGATTATCGTCACCTTCGCCGTCGATCTCGCCAGCGCCGCGGTCGACCCGCGCCTGAGACGGCGGGTGCGATGAGCATCGCCCCCACCGCCGGCGCCGCCATGCGCCGCCGACTTCCCGCCAGCCTGCTCGTCGGCGGCACCATCACCGCCGCCGTGGTCGCCGTCGCCGCCGTGTCGCTGGTGTGGACCCCGCATGATCCGACCGCGATCGTGATCGCCGACCGGCTGGCGCCGCCGTCCGCCACACACTGGCTCGGTACCGACCATTTCGGCCGCGACGTTGCCTCGATGATGATGGCCGGCGCCGTCAACTCGATCGCCGTCGCGCTGGTCGCCGTCGCCATCGGCATCGCCGTCGGCGTCCCCCTCGGCCTCGCCGCCGCCGCCCGCCCCGGCTGGCTCGACCAGACGATCCTGCGCTTCAACGACGTCGTCTTCGCCTTCCCCGCGCTCCTTCTCGCAGTGATGATCACCGCGTTCGCCGGCCCCGGCGCGGTCAACGCCATCGTCGCGATCGGCATCTTCAACATTCCGGTGTTTGCCAAGCTGATCCGCGCCACCGCGCTTGGCCAGTGGACGCGCGACTACGTTCTTGCCGCCCGCCTCGCCGGCAAAGGCCCCGTCCTCATCTCAGCCGAGCACGTGCTTCCCAATATCCTCAACCCGCTGGTGGTGCAGGCGACGATCCAGTTCTCGCTGGCGATCCTGGCGGAAGCCGGCCTCTCCTACGTCGGCCTTGGCAGCCAGCCGCCGGCACCGAGCTGGGGACGCATGCTGGCCGACGCCCAGACCATGATCGCCATCGCCCCGCGCCTGGCGATCGTGCCGGGTGTGGCCATCATTGTCACCGTGCTCGGCCTCAATCTCCTCGGCGACGGCCTCGCCGACCTGCTCGACCCCAAACTGCGGCGACCGCGGTAGGTCGGGCCATGGCACTCCTCGAAGTCGACAACCTTGCCGTCACCATCGGCGCGACCGCCGTCCTCAACGGCGTCTCGTTCGGCCTCGAGCGCGGCGGCGTCCTCGGCATCGTCGGCGAATCGGGTGCCGGCAAGACGATGACCGCCTTGTCGATCATGCGCCTGCTGCCCGCCGCCGCCGCCGCCACGGGCCGTATCGCGTTCGCCGGCGAGGACCTCACCGCTCTCGCCGAACCGGCCATGTGCGATCGCCGCGGCCGCATGCTGGCGATGATCTTCCAGGAGCCGATGAGCGCCCTCGACCCGCTCAAGACCATCGGCCGCCAGGTGGCGGAAACCGTGTTCGCCCACCACCGCGGCAACCGCCGCGAGGCCCTCGCCCTCGCCCGCGAGGTGCTCGATCGTGTCGGTCTGCCCGCCGACCGTTTCCCGCTCGGCCTCTACCCGCATGAGCTTTCCGGCGGCCAGCGCCAGCGCGTGGTGATCGCCATGGCAGTGGTGCTCAGGCCGCAACTCATCATCGCCGACGAGCCGACCAGCGCTCTCGACGTGACCGCGCAGGCGCGCATACTCGATCTGCTGCGTCGTCTGCTGGTCGACCACGGCGCCAGCCTGATCCTGATCTCGCACGATCTCGCCGTGGTCGCCGCCCTCGCCGATCGCGTCGCCATCATGAAGGACGGCGCCATCGTCGAGACGGGCGCAACCGCCCATCTGTTCGACAACCTCCGTCACCCCTATTCACGCACCCTGTTCGCCGCCGCTTCCTCCCGGCACCGGCAACGGCCGGCCGCCAGGGCCGGCGACGCCACCCCGATCCTGACCGTGCGCGGCATCGTGCGCGACTATCGTCCGTCCCGCTTTCTGTTCCGGCCCGCCCGCCATGTCCGCGCCGTCGACCACGTCGGCCTCACCATTCATCGCGGCGAAAGCGTCGGTCTGGTCGGCGAATCGGGAAGCGGCAAATCGACCCTCGCCCGCGTCGTCCTCGCCCTCGACCGGCCGCTGCAGGGCGAAGTGTTCCTCGACGGCGTCGACTTCCTCGCCAGCCGCGGCCGCCGCCTGCGCGACCTGCGTCGCCATGTCCAGGCCGTGTTTCAGGATCCCTACGGCAGCTTCGACCCGCGTCGCAAGGTGGCCAATCTCGTTGCCGAGCCTTGCCACCTGGAGGTGCCGCGGCCGAGCGCGGCCGAGCGCCGCCGGCGGGTCGCCGCCGCGCTTGCCGCCGTCGGATTGAGTGAGGCCGACGGCGACAAATACCCGCACGAGTTTTCCGGCGGTCAGCGTCAGCGCCTCGCCATCGCTCGGGCGTTGATCACCAATCCGTCGCTGATCGTGCTCGACGAGGCGGTCTCGGCTCTCGACGCTTCGATCCGGGCGCAGATCCTCGCCTTGCTCGCCGATCTCAACGAGCGGCTGAACCTCTCTTACCTGTTCATCTCGCACGACCTCGCCACCGTGCGGGCGGTTACCGACCGCGTCGCGGTCATGCAGGACGGTCGCATCGTCGAGGAGGGCGCCACCGAACGGGTCTTCGCCCATCCCCGCCATCCCTATACCGCCGCCCTCCTCGCCGCGACGCCCGATCTCGACCGCGTTCTTGCCGTGCGCCGCGGTGAGGCCCGCCTGGCCCCTTCCGGCTGACCGACCACAGCGCCACGATCACCGCGCCTTACGTTTTTCCGGGTCGGGCATCCTCTTCCTTTGCCGCGTCGGATCATCTCTTCGTCCGTGCCCGCTGCGGGGTGCCGCCGGCGGGCGCCGCCGCCTCCGGCTTGCCACGCTTGACCTTATGGCCGATCGGGCGCCAGCCGCCGCCCTTCAGACGCGTGGCAAACTCGAGCCGTTCGCCGGCGCGGAAGCTGTGCATGCGGCCGCCGACGCTGATCTTGTTGGGACCGGCCCAGTCGTGGGGGGCGCTGACCACGACCCTGTCGCAGCCCACTTCCGCCTCCAGCCGCGAGCCGCGATAGACGAGCCTGAGACTGATGCTCTGCAGTTCCTCCGGCACGCACGGACTGAGGTGAAGCACGTCGTCGACGATTTCGAGCGCCGTCTGGCCGCGCTGCACCAGGTCGACCGTGCCGGCCATGGCGCCGAGGTGAATGCCCTCCGCCGTGGTGCCGCCCTGCACGTCACTGATGTCGCTTTCAAGCGCTTCCCTCAGCATCTGCCACGATTGCGTGCGGTCGCGGCGGGCGAGCACCCAGGAATGGACGATGCGGCTCAACGTCGAGCCGTTGGAGGTGCGCGGCAGGTAATAGTCGACGCACTTGCCCACCGTGTCGGCGGTAAACGGATAACCGAGCCGCTCAAGCACCGCGCTCAGCTCGTCGAAGGAGAACAGATAGAACAGCATCAGCACGTCGGCCTGTTTGGACGCCCGATAGCGGTTCACCGTGTCGCCTTCCGCCTCGAGGATGCGGTCGAGGCGCTGGACGTCGCCGTACTTGGAGCGATAGGCGGCCCAGTCGAGCTCCTCGAGCCGGGCGTAGTCCTCGAACTGGCTGATGACGCCGTCGTCGTGGAAGGGGACGCTGAGCTTGCGGCTGATGTCGTCCCAACGCGAAAGGTCGTCGTCGCCGAGACTGGTGAGCGCCCGCAGCTCTTGCCGCCGTTCGCCGGGGATGATGTCGAGCACCGTCGCGGCCTGCGCCAGCACCCATGCCGCCAGCACGTTGGTATAGGCGTTGTTGTCGAGGCCGGGCGTGTCGCGCCACGGATAGCCGTCGTGGAATTCGTCGGGACCGACGACGCCGACGATGTCGTAGCGGCCTTTGGCTTCGTTCCACGTGGCCAGACTCGCCCACAGGCGCGCGATCTCGACGAACACCTCGGCGCCATGGGCGGCAAGGAAGGCGCGATCCCCGGTCGCCTCGTAGTAGCGCCAGATGTTGATGGCGATCGCCCCGTTGACGTGGCGCTGCAGGTAGGTGTTGTCCGGCGTCCACCGTCCCGAGCGTGGGTTGAGGTGCAGCACCTGGCTCTCCTCGCGCCCGCTCGACCCGCTCTGCCAGGGATAGAGGGCCCCGGCCAGCCCGCTCGCTTTCGCCGCTGCCCGCGCCGCCGGCAGCCGGCGATAGCGGTAGAGCAGCAGCGCCCGCGAGATCTCGGGCACCCTGAGATTGAGGAACGGCAGAATGAACACCTCGTCCCAGAAGATGTGGCCGCGATAGGCTTCCCCGTGCAGCCCGCGCGCCGGCACCCCGGCATCGAGGTCGTACGCATGCAACGACACGCTCTGCAGCAGATGGAAGATGTGCAGGCGCAGGATCATCTGCGTGCGATGCGAGTCCTCCAGCACGATGTCGCAGCGTTGCCACAACAGTTGCCAGGCGAGTTCCTGGTCGGCGAGCAGCTGATCGAAGCTGCCGGTGGCGTCGACCAGCTCCACCGCCGCCAGCGCCGGCTCCGACACCGCCTTGTCCCGCCCGGAAAAAAGCCCGACTACCTTCTCCACGGTGATCGGCTGGCCTTCGCTCAGCGTCACCGCCATGGTCTGAGCGACGTAGCCGTCCTCGACCACCGTCTGCCGCTCGCCCGCCGCGCTGCCGTCGGCGTTCGTCAGCCGCGTGCGCGCCGCCTGCGCGATGCTGAGCCGCGACTGGTTGGTCTCGGCCACCAGCAGCATGCCGTCCTCGCCGACCGCCCGCGCTTCGAGCGGCGTCAGATGCTTGTTGTTGAGCTGGCGGTAGCGGGCGACGCCGGCGTTGACGACGCGGCCGTCGAGCGCGCTCTTCACCTCGCAGGCGCCCGACCAGTTCACCGGCCGGAGCGTCATTTGCAGCGCGGCGAGGTGGCGGTGGCGCATGTGCACCAGGCGACGGCATTCGACCGCCGTCTCGCGGCTGTTCTTGTCGCGCACCTGGAAGCGGCGTGTCAGCAAGCCGCAACGCAGATCGAGCTCCTGCCGGTATGAGACGACTTCGTCGCGCTGCAGGTTGAGCCAGTCGCCGTCCGCCGGCCGGAACGACAGCGGCAGCCAGTTCGGCAGGTTGACCAGGTCCTCGTTCTCGATCACGCGCCCGGCGATGTCGGTCTGCAGGCGGTTGTAGCCGCCGGCCATGTAGGTGCCCGGGTAGTGCACCGCGTCGGCGCTCACCCACTCGGCGGCGCCGCGCGTGGCGAAATAGCCGTTGCCGAGCGTGCACAGCGCTTCGCGCAGCCCTTCCTCGCCCGGCACGAAGCCTTCGTAGGCAAGTTTCCAATCGGCGACCGTGATCATCGTTTGTCCACCACCTCGGTCAGTTTGGCGAGAAAGGCGCCCACCTCGTCGACGTCGGCGAGCACGTAGCGGGCCGCCGTTTGCCTGGGCTCGCCGACGAAGATGGTGACACCGTTGTCGGCGAGCGCCGCGAAGGCATCCTCGTCGGTGAGATCGTCGCCGAGATAGAAGGGCAGATACTGCGCTGCGCTCTGCCCGAGCGCGGCAAGCAGCCAGTTGACCGCCTTGCCCTTGTCCCAATCGAATCGCGGCCTGAGCTCGAACACCTTCTTGCCGCCGGTCTTGCGCAGCTCCGGCTCCGCCGCCAGCGCCTGATCGACGATCGCCTCCACCTGCGCCACCTCTACCGCCGCCACCTGGCGATAATGCACGGCCACCGCGAAGCGTTTCGGCTCGACCAGCGCCCCGGCGATGCCGGCAAGGGCGGGTTTCAGCCACTCGGCGGCGCGCGCCGCGGCGGCGGCGAAGCGGGCACCGCGTTCGTGCTCGATGCGCAGGCCGCCGGGTCCGCTGATGTCAAATCCGTGGCTGCCGGCGTAGACCAGGTCGTCGAGACCGACCAGCCGCTTGACGTCGGCGAGATCGCGGCCGCTGACCACCGCCACGGTGCAGCGCCCGGCCAGCGCCCGCAAGGCAGTGCGCATCCCCTCGGAGATAAGTGCGAGGTCCGGGCGCGCCACGATCGGGGTGAGCGTGCCGTCGTAGTCGAGAAACACGCTTGCCCGCTTGCCGGCAAGGCGCGCTTCGATCTCGCCGAAACGGGCGAGCGCGTTGGTGGGCGGCGGTGCCGCCGCCACCGTCACTTCGCCGAGGTTCGACACGACCACGTCGGCGCCGGCGCCGGCG
>CAZSWL010000315.1:0-6606 GCA_964610725.1 uncultured Bauldia sp. | reverse complement strand
TCGGGCATGCCGTACTTCAGCATCGCGATGCGGTCGATGCCGATGCCCCAGGCGAACCCCTGGTACTTGTCCGGGTCGTGGCCGCCGGCGCGGATGACGTTCGGGTGGACCATGCCGCAGCCGAGGATCTCCAGCCAATCGTCGCCCTCGCCGAAACGGATCTCGTTGCCCTGGCGGCGGCAGCCGATGTCGACCTCCATCGACGGCTCGGTGAACGGGAAGTAGCTCGGCCGGAAGCGCATCTTGACGCGGTCGACCTCGAAGAACGCCTTGCAGAACTCCTCCAGCACCCATTTCAGGTGGCCGATGTGGCTTTCCTCGTCGATCACCAGCCCCTCCACCTGGTGGAACATCGGCGTGTGGGTCTGGTCGGAGTCGTGCCGGTAGGTGCGGCCGGGGATGATCACCCGGATCGGCGGCTTCTGCTTCTCCATGGTGCGGATCTGCACCGGCGAGGTGTGGGTCCTGAGCAGCATGCGCTCGCCGTCCGCCTTCTCCCTGAGGAAGAAGGTGTCGTGCATGTCGCGCGCCGGGTGGCCCTCGGGAAAGTTGAGGGCGGTGAAGTTGTAGTAGTCGCTCTCGATGTCCGGTCCCTCGGCGATGGCGAAGCCGAGGTCGGCGAAGATGACGCTGATCTCGTCGATCACCTGGCTGACCGGGTGGATGCGTCCCGTTTCGAGCGGCGAGGGCCGCGTCGGCAGCGTGACGTCGACTGTGTCGGCGGCGAGCCGGCGGATCATCTCGGCGTCCTTGAGCGCCGCCCGTCGCTCGGCGATCGCCTGGCCGATGCGCTCCTTGAGGCCGTTGAGCGCCGGCCCCATCACCGCGCGCTCCTCCGCCGTCATGCCCCCGAGCGTCTTCAACAGCTCGGAGACGGCACCCTTCTTGCCGAGCGCGGCGACGCGCAGGCCTTCCAGCGCCGCCTCGTCGGCGGCCGCGGCGATGCGGCCGGCGAGGTCCCGCTCGAGCCCGGCAAGATCGGTCGTACTGGTATTCACGGCGCCAGCCCCATGGACGGCATCGCTTTCAACAGAAATCCGGCGAAAGGACAAGCGCCGCCGCCGGCCGGCGCCCGGGTGGCCTGGCGCCATCCCGGGTCAACGCTGGCGGATCGGCTCGTCAGGCGAGGGCGCCCTGCGCCTTTTCCACCAGCGTCTTGAAGGCGGCCGGCTCGCTCACCGCCAGCTCGGCCAGCACCTTCCTGTCGACATCGACCCCGGCCTTGCCGAGGCCGCTGATAAATCGGCCGTAGGTGAGGCCGTGCTCGCGCGTGGCGGCGTTGATCCGCTGGATCCACAGCGCCCGGAACGAGCGCTTGCGATTCTTGCGGTCGCGGTAGGCGTACTGGGCCGAGCGGTCGACCGCGGCCTTGGCGGCGCGGATGGTGTTCTTGCGGCGGCCGTAGAAACCCCTGGCCCGTTTCAAGACCTTCTTGTGTTTGGCGTGGGCGGTGACCCCGCGCTTCACTCGCGACATGGCGCTTCTCCTGAGACTGCCCGCCTCAGGCGTAGGGCAGGAAGTTCTTCTTGATGATGCGGGCGTCGGCGTCGGCGAGCACGGTGGTGCCGCGCGCCTTGCGGATGAACTTGGTCGTCCGCTTGATCATGCCGTGCTGGTGGCCGGCCTGCTTGGCGATCACCTTGCCGGTGGCGGTCACCTTGAAGCGCTTCTTGGCGCCGCTTTTGGTCTTCAGTTTGGGCATTTCGCGTCCTCGTTCGGGAGCTTGTAGGCGCCGCCACGGCATGCCCTTTATCCAGGCCGGGCGGCGCGGAAGGTGGGCGTTATAGCCACGCCGCCGGCGTTGCACAAGCCGCCACCGGCCGGCCCCAAGCGAACAGCGGCGGGGAATGCCCGCGGCGATCGTCCATCACGATCACCGGCACGGCGATCACTGCGGTGACCAGCAACAGCCAGTCCTGCTAAACGCCGAGCAGGAAGGCGGCCGAGCCGCCGACCAGTCAGCGACTCATGCGCTTTTCGCCTTACCGCCGTCATGCTGCGGCCGGGTCTCGACCGGGTCCTTTCCCGACACAGCCGACGTGAGCCGCATTATCGGCATCTGTTGCATGGTCACGGCCGAGCTGTCCGTCGATTTTCCTCCACGCACGAGCCTGACCACGCCGGCAATGAGAACGAAGGCCAGGACAAGCACCAGAGGCCAAGGCAGCCGCCCGAACCACGACACCCAGTTCGAGGACGACACCACATCGATCACGACATGCTGTTTGCGCAGTTCCGGCAGCAGCATGGGATCGCTGATGCCCGGAACCTGGGTGCGGAAGGCATCCCGTGGTGCGGCCCCGTTTGCAGCCGGCGCGGCGACGGGATGCTTCAACCGGCCATCGACCCGCGTGCCCTGGAACGTGACGTCGGCGACGTTGCCGGCATCGAGCTGGGCGAGGAACTCGCTGTAAGAAAGCGCCGCTGGGCTCGGCCTGCTACCGAATTCGACGATGCCGAAGGCGGCGAGACCCAACACCACCAGGCCGAGCACCCACACCGGTGGCCGCAAGTACCACCGTCGCGTGGAGTGATGGTGAGCCGCATCTGCCATCTCTCGCTCCATCGGATCCGATCAATCGCCGACCCGACGCGAATCGCCGCCAGAGTCCTGCTCCTTGCCATTGTGAGCCGAGACCGACCTGAACATCGGCACCATCGACAGGATGGAACGGATATCCATCTTTCCTCCGCGCGCGACCCTGACCAGCCCGGCGACAAAGGCGGCGGCAATGACGAGCAATATCGGCTTGGCCAGAATAAATGCGCCGATGATGCCGAGCGCTGCTATTACGCCGGTCCCGAGCCACTGCGAGGACCCCACGCTGATCGCCACGCGCTCTCTGCGCAATTCCGGCAACAATGTCGGATCGCCGAAGTCCGGAGCATGGGTGCGGAACGTCGTCAGTGGTGCGCCGTTGTTGGCGCCGATTTCCGCGACCGGCTGTTTGAAATGGCCGTCGATCTGAGTTCCGGAAAAGACAACACTTGCGATATTGCCGGCGTCGAGCTGATCGAGGAAATCGCTGTAGTGAACGGTGGCAGGCCCGGCGCCCATTTCCCTGACGCCGGAAATCGCAAGCGCCGCCAGCACGACGAACACAAGCCACAGCCACGGGCGCTTGTACCACGGCCGCGTGCGGTGAGGCTGAGCAGTGTCTGCCATTTCATCCTCCTTCCGACGCGCCCCACCGGGTGAGCCGTCAGGAAGCACGTCCAAAACGATACGGCTCAGCGACAATCGCCCTTTGACGCAAATCAAGCCGGAAGAAAAGGATCGGCGAGCCGCAGAGCTCGAAGCTGCCGCTATTTCAGACCTCGAACAAAGCCGGCTCGGTCTATTTTGGCAGCCTTGTCGGAATCGGGCTCTCGCCCCCTCACCCCACCCGCCGGAAGGTCTCCGGATAGTCGATGACGAGGCCGTCGCTATCCACCTCGAGCACGGCGGAAAAGTTGCGGAAGTTGCCGTCGTAGCGATAGCGGCGGCCGGGCTCGAGGCACGTGTAGCGCTGCTCGACGGCCACAGGCGTGAGCGTCGGCATCGGCACATAGGCGACCTTGAGGTCGCGCGCCTCGCCGGCCTTGAGACCGAGACGGCGGATCGGCAGCGTGTTGGTGAACGGCGTCGGCGCAAGATCGACGTCGATGCAGCCGGCGAGTGCGCCGAGCCTGGCGCCCGCGCCGTCGCTCCAGGTGCCGGCGCCGTCGCTGGCGAGGAT
The DNA here is from genome assembly GCA_964610725.1 of uncultured Bauldia sp. GTDB lineage: Bacteria > Pseudomonadota > Alphaproteobacteria > Rhizobiales > Kaistiaceae > JBBDMC01. Next base: position 2,887 of record CAZSWL010000315.1, on the reverse strand, counting down.
CAGCGGTGCGTCGCCCGCCGGGAAAACCTCGACGCTTCTGACCGTCCAGTCCGGTCCCAGCACGATCAGGTAGCGCAGGCCGTAGGGGGTTCCCCCGCGCTCGCCGATGACGACACTCTCGGCGCTAATCGCGCCGTCCCTCTCGCGCAGGCTGAGGTGTTCGAGGCCGTCGCCCGACCACGCCCGCCAGCGGACGCTGCGATCGAGGCGGGTGGTCATCGCTTGGCGCCGCCTACCGCGGCGCCAGCACCATCGTCATCTGGCGGCCTTCCATCCTCGGCTCGGCCTCGACCTTGGCGAGCGGCGCGGTCTCGTCGCGCACCTTGTCGAGCAGCTTGACACCGATCTCCTGGTGGGCCATCTCGCGGCCCCGGAAGCGAAGCGTCACTTTCACCTTGTCGCCCTCCTCGAAGAAGCGGCGGATGGCGCGCATCTTCACCTGATAGTCGTGGGTGTCGATGTTGGGACGCATCTTGATCTCCTTGATCTCGATGGTCTTCTGCTTCTTGCGCGCCTCGGCGGCCTTCTTCTGGGCCTGATATTTGTAGCGGCCGAAGTCGAGGATCTTGCAGACGGGGGGTTGGGAGTTGGGGGCGATCTCAACCAGGTCGAGGCCGGCTTCGCGGGCGATCTCCAGCGCCCGCTCCATGGGCACCGTGCCGCGGTTGTCGCCTTTGTCGTCGATCAGTTGTATTTCGCTGACGCGAATTTCCTCATTTACCCGCGGGCCTACCTTCGTGGTTGGCGGGGCTCTATAGGGTCGGCGAATGGCAGTGGTCTCCTCTTCGGTTGATATCGGCCGGTCGAACCTACGAACCGTACCGCTTGCTCGCGACAGAATTCAGGCAAGCCGCACGGGAAGTCAACCGTCGGCATCGGGTAGGGACCGCGGGTCGGGGGATCGACCATGAACGAGCTCGAGACCATGCGGCTCACCGTCGGTACCGGCGACAGGGTGCGCGAGATCGCGGTCATGCGCCGTCGCGGCGCTGCCCCCGGCCTGTTCTGGCTGGGCGGCTTCCGCTCCGACATGACCGGAACCAAGGCAACCGCCGTCGACGCCTTCGCCGCCGAGCGCGGCCTCGCCTCCACCCGCTTCGATTATTCCGGCCACGGCGCCTCGGGCGGCACGTTTGCCGAGGGCACCATCACCCGTTGGCTCGATGAGGCGACCGCGGTTCTCGACCGTTACGCCCAGGGCCCGCAGATCGTCGTCGGCTCCTCCATGGGCGGCTGGCTCGCGTTGCTGCTTGCCGAGTCGCGTCGCAAGTCGGAGCGCATCGTCGGTCTCGTCCTCATCGCCCCTGCCGTCGACATGACCCGCACGCTGATGTGGGACACCTGGAACAGGACGGAACGTGACCAGTTGATGGCGACCGGCGTCCATCGCATGGCGAGCGCGTATTCCGACGAGCCCTACGAGATCACCCGCCGCCTGATCGAGGACGGCGACGACCATTTGATCGGCGACCGCCTGATCGAGACCGGCTGCCCGGTCCACATTCTCCAGGGCGTCGCCGATGGCGAGGTGCCCTGGCGTCACACCGTCGATCTTGTCGCCCGCCTCGCCTCCGACGACGTGGTGCTCACTCTGGTCAAGGACGGCGACCACCGTCTGTCGCGCGCCCAGGACATCGAGCGACTGGAAGCGGCGATTTCCGACATCATCGCCGAGCGTGCCATGGCATGAGCGCGCAGGGCTTGCCGGTCACGCCGCCCACTCCGCCCGCGCCTGCGCATCCGTCTCCCGCGGCGCCCGCTCCTCGGCGAGCCTCCTGAACGCTGCGGCCGGCATGAGTTCCCTCAGCGCCCATGTCGCCGCGCCGCGCACCAGCGGCGAGGGATCGTCGAGCCTCTGGCGCGCCGCTCCGGCGAGTGTGGCGTCGCCGGAGTTGCCGATGGCGATCAGCACGTTGCGCAGGAAGCGCGCCCGCCCGGTGCGCTTGATCGGCGAGCCGGAGAAGCGGGCGCGGAAGCCTGCCTCGTCGAGGCGCGCCAGCTCGGCGAGCGACGGCGCCGTCAACTCGTCGCGCGCGGCGAGCTTCGCCTCGCGGGTCGCCTGCGCGAACTTGTTCCACGGGCACACCGCCAGGCAGTCGTCGCAGCCGAACACGCGGTTGCCCATCGCCTTGCGGAATTCGTGGGGGATCGGCCCGTGGTGCTCGATGGTGAGGTAGGAGATGCAGCGGCGCGCGTCGAGCCGGTAGGGCGCCGGAAACGCCTTGGTCGGGCAGACGTCGAGGCAGGCGTGGCAGCGTCCGCAATGGTCGCGCTCGGGCGGGTCGGGCGGCAGCGCGACGTCGGTGAGGATGGCGCCGAGGAAGAGCCATGAACCATACGCACGGCTGACCAGGTTGGTATGCTTTCCCTGCCAGCCGATGCCGGCCGCTTGCGCCAGCGGCTTTTCCATCAGCGGCGCGGTATCGCAGAACACCTTCACCGTCCCCCCTGCGCGGGCGGTGAAACGCCCGGCGATTCGCTTCAACTTGCCGGTGACGAGACGGTGATAATCGCGGTTGCGGGCGTACACCGATATGGTGGCCCGGTCCCGTTTCGCGAGATTTTCCAACGGGTCACCGTCGGGTCCGTAGTTCAGGCCGAGCATGACGACCGCCTTCGCCTCCCCCCACACCCCCCGCGGCTCGCTGCGGCGGTCAGCTCTGGTTGCCAGCCACGCCATCGTCCCGTGATGACCCTCGGCGAGGAAACGGGCGAGACGGGGAGCAGCCTCGGGGATCGCGTCAGGTCGGGCGACGCCGGCGACGTCGAAGCCCTCCGCGATGGCATCGGCGATCAAGAGAGCCTTGAGGGAGACGCGTTCGGCTAGAAGTCGAGGTCGGCGTAATGGGTCGCCGCCGGCATGCCGCGCACCGTATCTGCCAGGATC
>CAZSWL010000314.1:0-9507 GCA_964610725.1 uncultured Bauldia sp. | reverse complement strand
GCCAGCGACGGCGACGGCAATGCGGCGAGGCCGAGCCAACCGGCGAGCGCACAAGCCACAAGAATTGCGATGGCGGCACCGCGCCAGGTCGTCATCGATGCGCGGCTCCGCTCGGCCTACTTGCAGCGTCGCGGCGACCCTAGCAGACGGCGACGACGACCGCGATCAGCCGCAAAGCCGTGTTGCATATTTGCTCTCGCCACGGTGACTTTGACATGAGATGGCGCCACGCGACGTGTTGAGAATATTGCGTTTTTTTGTGAGCCCGCCATGGTGGCGAGCTTCTGTTGCCTGCTTGCAACGATTCAATCGATTCCCCGTGGATAAGGCGGAATCCGGTTGTGTGCCCCTGAAGCGCGATTTAGCGTCAAAAGAAAAGCGTAGAAAAAAACAGGGGCGGTGCGTGTGGCGTTATCCCTTCCAGCCATTCGGATATAGCGCGCCGCCTGCAAGCAGCGGGGGTTGTGATGAGTCGGGCGATTTCTAATCCGGCTGGGACGGGCGCGGCCAGCGGGGCGCGCGGCGCGGTCGGGCAACGGTTGGCGAAGCTGAACAAGCGCTGGCTGCTCGCCGGCACGGCGATCGCCACGGGAACCGTCGCGGGCATATTCGCCATGCCGCAAGCGGCGCTCGCCGGCTGTAACGTGCTTACGCCCGGCGTGACATGGGCGTGCGCGGACACGGAAACCGCCGACCAGAGTTGGACTCCAACCGCCGCCTCGGACGCCAACGGCTGGGACGCCCATCTGCTGGGCGATGCGTCGCATGAGGCCGACGTCCAGGCGCAGATTGTCATCGAGAACAACGGCGACCACGACGGCACGTTTCTCATGGACGCCGGCACAACACTCGACCCTACCGGCAAGCATGCGCTGATCATCAACAACAACACCCCTAATGACAGTATTGTCAACGTCATCATCCACGGCGATATCACGGCGGACGGAGGCTACGACGCGGTCAGGATTATCGATGGCGCTACGGTCAACATGACGGTCGGCGACGGCCACCTCACGGGTGGACCAGCCAACCCAGGAAACGGGAACGCGATCACCGTCCACGATATCCAAAACCTCTTCGACCTGACGATCGACCAAGGCGGTATCGTTGAGTCGCACAACATAGCCGTGTTCGTGGCTGGCCCGAACGGCCAGTTCAACACGCAAGCCGTCGGTGCAGTCACGATCCACACCGACGGCCACATCACAAGCGACACCACCGCGGTTCGGATCGAGGCGGAAAGCGCGATCGACATCACCAACCAGGACGATGGGTCAATCGTTGCCAACGGCACCGGCAACGGCATCTACGCGAACGGCGACGACATCGTCACGGTTACGAATACCGGTCACGTCGAGGGAAGCAACAGCCAGGGCATCCTGATCGTCGCAGGCACGGTCGCGACCATCAACAACCACAGCTACCTGTCGGTGATGGGCACGACCGGCGAAGAAATCGACAATGTCGACCAGGCGATCGTGAACAACGAAAGCGGCCTCGACGCCGGTCTCACGGTCGACGGCGTCAAGATCGACAACATCAACTCAAACGATCACGGTGGGAAAAGCAACGACGCCGTCTACGTCGACAACAAAGAAGGCGGCGTGATCATCGGCTACAACGACGGCGTCGAGATCACTAACGTCCATGGTACCTACGGCAGCACCGCCACCGAAGTTGAAATCGACAATTCGGCCTCCTCGCCCGGCGGCCTGATCTTCGGCGTTAACGGCAACGGCGTCGACGTCGAGCACACGCAGGGCGACGTCATCGTCCACAACGAGGGCACCAATGTCCTGCCCGGCGCGATTGATTTCAGCCTGCTCGACCCGGCGGTCTACGGGACAGCAGGCACCTTCAAGACCGCTTTGGATAACTTGACCACCAGCACCGGCGGCGTGAACACCGGCATCTTCGGATCGGACGACGCCGTTCACATGAAATACATCGGCGGCGTCGTTGACATCGGAAACGCCAACGGCTTCATCGGCTCCGGCAACGACGACGCCATCAATCTCTACAACATCGGTGGTAACGTCACACCCGTCGGCGGCGATGTGGTCACCATCGACAACACCGATGGCGTGGTCTACGGCCGCGACGAAGCCGTCCACATCTACAAGGTTCTGAACGGCGGCGTGTCGCTGTGGAACGAGGGCGGCTTCCTCAAGGGGCTCGACGACGACGCGGTCCACATCGGCAACGTCGAGGGCAATGTCGCAGTGTGGAACGGCGCCGACAAAGACGGCAACGGCGGCAGCATTTTCAGCCTCGACCGGGCCATCGACATCTTCGACGTACAGACGGCGCAGGTGTGGAACGGCAACGGCGTGACCATCGGCGAGGGCTCATACGATCAGCCGGTGGTCCAGTTGGACACCTCCCGCAAGGCGACGCTCGGCGATTTGGCTGACGGTTACGGTGCCGGCAATTTCTCGGCCATGGTCGTCAATGACGGCGGCCTGATGTCACCGGACAGCCTGCCCAACCTCGACCGCAGCGGCGAGCACAGCAGCGTCGTCGGCATCGACGGCGGCGCGATTATGTCGGATGTGCAGAACATCACCCAGTTCGTCATGTCGGGCGGCGCTTCGGGCGACCCCACGAGCTTGCCAGGCTACGCCGACGCGGCCTCCGGCCTGCTGATGAAGACGAACGGCGGTGCCACCTACGTCGAGAACGACATGAACAGCCTGATGGTCGGCCGGCTCGATATGGACGGTCGTACCTATTACGACGTGCCGGATGGCGATCCGATCCAGGGCAACGAAATCGTCAATTACGGCACCTGGTTCATGGTCAATGCCGGCAAGCATGACCAGTACGGCAACGAGATCCACGGCAGCCCCTACGACACATTCATCAACCTTGGGCTGATCCAGGGGGCGTTCGATCCCGACAAGAAAGAGAAGCTCAGCTTCGACCTGAACGATTTCTACAACGGCACCGACCCGCTCGCCGACCTTGACCCCACCGGCATCCTCAGCGTCATGGACGGCGCTCCGGGCGACGAGATCAAGATCAAGGGCAACTTCTACGGCGCGCAGAACGCGCAGGACAACAGTCTGGTCGGGATCGACGTCCGCTTCGGGCCGGCGTGGGACAAGGACGTTGATTGGCAGGATCAGATCGACACGGTCGGCAAGTCCGACGAGTTGAAGATCGACGGCTACGCGGAGGGCACCACCGGCTTCATCATCGATCCGACCAACCTCGTGGCCGGCGGCTTCAACGACAAGGGCATCAAGGTGGCGGAGGTCGAGGACTTTGGCAACGTCAATGGCTGCATCGACGTGGCCTGCCAATATGGCGATCTCTTCTACATTTCGTCGTGGTCGAATCACTACGTCGAGTTCAACGGCATCGGCGCGATCCAGGACGACCTCTCCACCTGGTACCTGACCGGGAAGGACCACGGCAAGGATTACGATTACGTGCTCGTGAGCACCGACGCCCCGGCGGGCGATCAGCTGGCGACCGTGATGGGGCAGGCGCAGGGCGCCTGGTACCAGACGGACGAGGTGGTCGCCGACCATCTGCGCGGCAACGAGTTCCCGAGCGGCGGCACTTCCGGCGCTGACATGGGGACGACGACGCCGGCCAAGTCGACGAACATGGGCTTGTGGGTGAAGGGCACCGGCGCGTGGACCAACACCAACACCACGGTGGACGACAGCGTCGTCGGCCCGATCGACACCAGCTACAACCAGGACACCTACGGGTTGCTCGGCGGCGCCGACATGCGGCCGGGCAGCGGCGACGGTCCGGTGCGCTTCGGTCTGTTCGGCGGTTACGTCAACTCCAATGCCAACTTCGACCAGTGGATGACCACATCCAAGTTCGAGGGCGGAACCGTCGGCGGCTACATGGACGTGACCAACGGCAACGGCATGTACGGCGATGCCGAGGTCAAGGCCGACTTCCTGAATCTGTCCTACACCGGGCCGGCCGGGCTGGCCATCGCCAGCGCCGACACCACCAGCGTCGGCGTCCGCGCGAACGTGGGCTATCGCGTGCAGGGCGCCCGCGGGTTCTTCGAACCGGTCATCTCCGGCACCTACGTCAACACCACCATCGGCGGCATGACCACCGGCGGCGGCAGCGGAATCTCGTTCAGCAACGGCGAAAGCGCGCGGGCCGGAGCCGGCGCTCGCTTCGGCGCTGCATTCAGCGGCGCGAAAGGCGGCATGACCGAACTGTCGTTCCTGGCCAGAGCCTGGTACGAGTTCGAGCCGGCCAACACCGTGACGATCACCGATCCCTCCGGTGTCAGCGACTCCTATACTGACCCAATCCAGGGCCTGTTCGGCGAAGCGTCGGCAACGCTGTCGGTGTACAACGCCGCGCGCAGCGGATCGGGCTTCCTGTCAGCCGGCGTCGAGGGCAACGATGACTTCCTGACCGTCGACGCAAAGGGCGGCATTCGTACGAACTTCTGAGGCCACCTCACGAACGGGGGCAAAGGGCCGGTCTCTCGCAGACCGGCCCTTTTGCATCGCCACTCGGGCGGTGGAACCCCCGTGGCCGGCGGCGGGCGGACCGCAGCACGGACAGAGGACTTGCAAATGACCAGGAGGCGGTGGAACGATGGGCGCCTGAGGTACGGGCGCCCGAAGCCCGACGTGCGTAGGGCGCCGGCGGGCAAGGACGACGAGACAGTATGAAGTTCGTTATCGGGTTTCTTGCCGGACTGGTCGCCGTGGCCGCCGGCCTCGGCGCGGCCATGTATACCGGCGCAATCTCGACCGCCCAGCCCGGACCGACCGCTCAGGCCGATCAGGCGATGCCGACTCCGAGGCCGAAGCCCTCCGATACCCAGCCACCGGGCGCAGTCGCTCCCGGTACGAAGCAGCCAGCAACCACCCCACCACCCAAGGTCGTGAAGCAGGAGAACTACGGCGACTGGCTCTACAGCTGCGTCGAAGTCCCCGACAACGGCGGCACCGCCTGCGCCATCTCGCAGCGGATCGCGCGCGCCGATACCAAGCAGGCCGTGTTCCTGTGGCGCATCAACCAGGACGGCAAGGGCGGGTTCGTTTCAGTCTGGCAGACGCCGACCGACATCCTGGTCGGGCGCGGACTGACCATCGACGCCGGCACTCCGAAGCCGCTGGTCATCCCCTTCGAGCTATGCACCAGCCGCGGCTGTCAGGCGGGCGCCAATGTCGATCCGAGTTTTCTCGATGCCCTCGGCAAGGCAGACAAGGCGACGGCGAAGCTGTTCCTGATCAACGGACAGTCGGTAACCATCAAGGTAAGCGTCAAGGGTCTCTCCGACGCCCTGGCCAAGCTGCGCGCGCGGTAGCCGGGATCGGTCGCACCGGCGCCGTCGGATGCTGGTCCTGTGGTCACGAGAGGATCCGTGCGCACCTGTGCTCGGTGCACGGTTGTCGTATGATTGGGGCGGAGTGGCCGCGAGGCGTGTCGACGGCGGCCGATGCTTTCGGCCCGGAAAGATCAGAACCAATGGCCAGGCCCGCGGTGAAAGCTGATCCACTGACGACCCGCCTGCGCGCGCTGAGGCGCGAGCTGATGCTGATTCCCGGCTTGAGCGGCCGCGAAACGGGGGTGCGGCGGCGACCGGCGGCGGAGTTGAGCCGGAGCGGCATCTCAACCCACTCCCACCGGCTCGGCAACCCGATCGCCATAATCGCCGGCGACGACCGTCGTTCAGGCCGGCTCAAGGAGAGCCTCTCATGCCATCGGTGAAGCGCGGCGTCACCATCCTCGGCGTTTTCGTGGCCGACCTTGCCTTTCGGGCCGGCCGCATGCCGCTTGTGGGCGAAACCATCGTCGGCTCGGGCTTCAAGATGGGGCCGGGTGGCAAGGGCTCCAACCAGGCCGTGGCGGCAGCCCGCCTTGGCGCCGAAGTGTCCTTGGTCACCAAGCTCGGCAAGGACCAATTCGGCGCCGCGGCGCTCGCCACCTGGCGGCAAGAAGGGATCAAGATGCAGGTCATCGAGGTCGCCGACCAACCGACCGGCGCGGCCTTCATCTATGTCAACGATCGGACCGGCGACAACGCCATCATCGTGGTGACGGGGGCAGGCGGCGCGATCAGTGCCGCCGACGTCGATGCCGCCGACGACGCGATCCGCAATTCTGCGGTCTTCATCACCCAACTCGAACAGCCCGCCGCGGCGGCGCTGCGCGGACTGGAGATCGCTCGCCAGGCGGGGGTGGTCACGGTCTTCAACCCGGCGCCTGCCGAGAAGTTCGACGATCACCTTTATTCACTTTGCGACTATGTCACGCCCAACGAAAACGAGGCGACCTTGCTGACCGGCGTTTCCGTCGCGACCGTGGACGACGCCCGCAAGGCCGGCGATGTTTTTCTCGCCAAGGGCGTCGGCACGGCCGTCATCACGCTCGGCGAGGCGGGCGCTCTTCTCCACACCCGATCGGCCTCGACGCTCGTTCCGGCCTTCAAGGTCGGCCCGGTGGTCGAGACGACCGGCGCCGGCGATGCCTTCAACGGCGGATTCGTCGTCGCGATCGCCGAGGGTGCCGACGCCGAAAAGGCTGCACGCTTCGGCTGCGCGGTTGCCGGAATCTCGGTGACCCGTCCCGGCACCGCTCCGTCGATGCCGACACGGGCGGAAGTCGACGCTGTGCTTGCCAAGGTGTCGTGAGCCCGATCTTGACGGCCGTGCCACGGCGTTGCGGCGGTGCGCAGCCGTCGGACAGGCGGTGCTGGCGACGGGCCAGGGTCTCGCGTGTCCGAGTGCGCGCAACGGTACGCTCCATGGTTCCTCCCCTTCCCCTGACGACGCGCGATGGCCGGCGCAGCAAGCCAATAACACGCGCTGCGGCCTCAGCGACCGCGCGACGCTTCTCATCGGCGATGGCGGGAACGGGCGGTCATGGTTGAAACGGTCGCCGTCCTCGACGTCGGCAAGTCCAACGTCAAGCTGTCGCTGGTCGATCCGGCTCGGCGGGTCGTGATCATGTCCGACACGACGCCGAACCGGACCGCTACCGACGGCCCCTACCCCCATTTCGACGTCGACCGCATCTGGAGCTGGCTGATGGGAGGCCTCGGCGCGTGGTCGGCGACGCGGCGTATCGACACGATCGTCACCACGACCCACGGTGCTTGCTTCGTCGCCGTCGCCGACGGCAAGGCAGCGTTACCGGTTCTCGACTACGAGTTTGCCGGACCGCAGTCGGTGAGCGGCGAATACGACGCCCTGCGCGGCGGCTTCGCCGAGACGCTGTCGCCGGCCTTGCCGAACGGGCTGAACGCCGGCCGCCAGCTGTTCTGGCTCGGCCGCTCCCTCCCCGACGCGTGGTCACGGGTCCGGTCGATCCTGCCCTACCCGCAATACTGGGCGATGCGGCTGAGCGGAGCCGAAGTCGCCGAGGTGACCTCGCTCGGTTCGCACACCGACCTGTGGAACCCGCGCGCGAGGACCTTTTCGCGGCTTGCCGAAAGCCGGGGATGGGCGGCGATGTTCCCGCCCGTGGTGCCGCCGTGGCAATCGGTCGGCAGCGTGCTCCCGGCCGTCGCGCGTGAGGCCGGCCTTCCCGCTGACTGCCAGGTCGTCGCCGGCATCCACGACAGCAATGCGGCGCTGTTGCCGCACCTGCTCGACCGGCCGCTGCCGTTCACGGTCTTGTCGACCGGCACCTGGATGATCACGTTCTCGCTTGGCGGCTCGCTCGATCGCCTCGACGCTCAGCGCGACTGCCTGGCCAACGTCGACGCGTTCGGCAGGCCGGTTCCCTCCGCCATGTGCATGGCGGGGCGGGAGTTCGAGATTTTGACTGAGGGTATCAGCGTCACGCCGACGTTGACCGACGTGCGCGACGTGGTGGCGACGAAGGTCATGGCCTTGCCCAGTTTCGTCGCGGGCAGCGGACCGTACGGGCGGCGGCGGGGCACCTGGTCGACCGAACCGAACAGCCTGTCGGCCGGGTCGCGGATGGCAGCGGCCAGCCTCTATGCCGCACTCGTTGCCGATACCAGCTTACAGTTGACCGGCGCGGCCGGTCCGATCCTGGTCGAGGGGCCGTTCGCGCGCAACGAGGTCTTCCTGCGAGCCCTGGCCCAGTTGGCCGGACGCAGCGTCTTCGGCAGGACCGACGCCGCCGGCACGACCATCGGAGCGGCTCTCCTCTCCCTTGGAGAAAGGGCCGCGGCCCCGGTTGAGGGCGAGGCGGTCGCGCCGTTGGAAGTCGACCTTGCCGCGTACGCCGCCGAATGGCGCCGCCGCGCGGATGGCGATTGAAAACCGGCCACGACCAATCGGCGACATTAGCCTCCGTGTTGGCTAGTATCGTGTCTTCTGTGGACAGAGGCGCAAAATGACATCCGACCAAGACACCGTGGTCAACACCCACACTGACGCCCGCGGCATGAACCCGCGCGTTTTACGACTCGATCCGGCAGACAACGTCGTCGTCGCCATCGATCCGATCATTTCCGGCGCTGTCGCCGAGGGCGTCACGGCCGTCGCCCGCACGCCCAAGGGGCACAAGATGGCGGTGCGCGCGGTGGCGGAAGGCGAGCCGATCCTGAAGTTCGGCCAGATCATCGGCTTTGCGACCGTCCCGGTCCGGCCGGGCGAGCACGTTCACACCCACAACTGCGCCTTTCACACGTTCACGCGCGACTACCGCTTCGCCGAGGCCGCGAAGGAAGAAGCGATCTTGCCGGAGATGGAGCGTCGCAAGTTCGACGGCTACCGCCGCGTCAACGGCAAGGTCGGCACCCGCAACTTCATCGCCATACTGACCAGCGTGAACTGTTCCGCTTCGGTGGCCCGCTTCATCGCCGAGACGGCCAACCGGTCGGGCATGCTGGCCGACTACCCGCAGATCGACGGCATCGTGCCGTTCGTCCACGGCACCGGATGCGGCATGGCCGGACGCGGCAGCGAGGGGTTCGCCACCCTGCAACGGACCGAATGGGGCTACGCCACCCATCCCAACATCGGCGGCGCCCTGATGGTCGGCCTCGGCTGCGAGGTCATGCAGATTCCGGGGCTGATGGACGAGTACGGCCTGCGCAACAGCAGCACCTTCCACACGATGACCATCCAGGCGACCGGCGGCACCCGCAAGACGGTGGAGCGCGGGGTTGCGATGATCCGCGAGATGCTACCCGAGGTGGCCGCGGTGCGACGCGAGCCGGTGCCGGCGTCGGAGCTGACGCTCGCCCTGCAATGCGGCGGTTCGGACGGCTATTCGGGCATCACCGCCAACCCGGCGCTCGGGCGTGCCGCCGACCTGCTCGTCGAGCAGGGCGGTACGGCCGTGCTGTCGGAGACGCCTGAAATCTATGGCGCCGAGCATCTTCTCACCCGCCGCGCCGCCACCCGCGAGATTGGCGAGAAGCTGGTCGAGAGGATCAGGTGGTGGGAGGACTATGTGGCCCGCAACGGCGGCAACATGGACAACAACCCTTCGCCCGGCAACAAAGCCGGCGGGCTGACGACGATTCTGGACAAGTCGCTGGGCGCGGCCGCCAAGGGCGGCACCACCACGCTGCGCGGCGTCTATCTC
>CAZSWL010000313.1:0-10207 GCA_964610725.1 uncultured Bauldia sp. | reverse complement strand
CCAACGGCTGGATGCTCACCGAGGAGAACGTGGCGAAGCTCGTCGACGCCGGGCTCTACTCGATGAACATCTCGATCGACTCCATCGACCCGGCCGAGCATGATGAGCTGCGGGGGCTCGATGGCGCGTTCGAGAAGGCGATCGAGGGCGGCAGGCGCGCGCTCGACGCCGGGCTCCTCGTCGGCATCTCCACGTACGCCACGCGCGAGCGGCTTGAGGAGGGGAAGGTGGAGGCGCTCCTGCAGTTCGCGCAGGACCAGGGCTTCCACGAGGTCACGATCTTCGACTGCATCCCGTCGGGGAAGTTCCTCAAGCGCGGCGACCTCATCCTGCTTGAGGCGATGGGTGGCGGATTTACGTGGGGCTCCGCCATTCTCAGGTGGTAGGCGACGATAACGTCGCCCTACGGTCGAGATTGGTTGATTCGAACGGGCCGGCGCAATAGGCTATCGTATTGGGGATTACCGGGAATTTCCGCACTGCGGCGTCAGCGGATGGATTTGGGAGGCCATGGGGGGCAAGACCATAACGCGGGCCGACTTGTGCGAGGCGGTGTACCGAACCGTGGGGCTGTCGCGTACCGAGTCGGCCGATCTGGTCGAAGTGGTGCTCGACGAGATCAGCCGGTGCATCGTTAACGGCGAGCCGGTCAAGCTCTCTTCGTTCGGCTCCTTCGTCGTGCGCAACAAGGGCGAGCGCGTCGGCCGCAATCCGAAGACCGGCGAGGAAGTGCCCATTTCACCGCGACGGGTGATGGTGTTCAAGCCGAGTAACGTGCTCAAGCAGAAGATCAATGCGGCCTTACTCGAAGACGGCCGGCGGGCGGGTGGCGACATGTAGGCGTGGCACCGCGGTGGGCGGTGTGGTGCGGTGGAAAAAGTGTCAAAGGGTCCGGAAGCGTTCAGGACGATCAGCGAGGTTGCGGACGAGCTCGACCTTCCGCAACACGTGCTTAGATTCTGGGAGACCCGTTTTGCCCAGATCAGGCCGATGAAACGCGGCGGCGGTCGTCGCTACTACCGGCCGGACGACATCGACCTCTTGCGGGGCATCCGCTACCTTCTCTACGGCGAAGGCTACACCATTCGTGGCGTCCAGCGCATCCTGCGCGAGCAGGGGCCACGGTTCGTGATTTCGGCCGGCCGCGGGGAACTGCCGTCTCGTCCAACCGCCCAGCCGCCGGAGGAGGAGCCGTCTGGCCGAGCGCCCGATTTCGCTGCCGACATCAACACCCTCGCTGACATCGACGACGATGACGGCCAGGTGGAGCCGACTTTCGATCCGCGTGAGTTCCGGCCGCGGGCCGACACCGGCAACGGTGGTGAAACGGGTGCCAGCGGGCCGCCCGCGGAGCGGCTGAGCGGGGATGAGGTCCGTCGCCTGCAAAGGGCACTGTCAGAGCTGCTCGAGCTGAAGCGACTGCTCGATCAGACACGGTGAAGGCGGTGGACCGTGCGCGGAAGAATCTGGTCGGAGCGACTGGATTTGAACCAGCGACCCCTTGACCCCCAGTCAAGTGCGCTACCAGACTGCGCCACGCTCCGACCGGGCGTGACTATAGGTTACGGCACCGGGCCGACGCAACGCGCGCCACTCTTGGCGGGGGCTGCTAATAAGCGTTGTGCGTGCTCAACAGGGCGAAGGGCGTCATCGCCAGGATGTAGAGGTCGAAGCCAACCGACCAGTTCTCAATGTAGAACAGATCGTGCTCGACGCGCCGGTGGATCTTCTCCTCGGTGTCGGTCTCGCCACGCCAGCCGTTGATCTGCGCCCAGCCGGTGATGCCCGGCTTGACCCGGTGGCGGGCGAAATAACCGTTGACCACCTCGTCGTAGAGCCGCTTCTCGGCCTTGGCTTTGACGGCGTGAGGGCGCGGTCCGACCAGCGAAAGATTGCCTTTGAGGACAACATTGAAGAGCTGCGGCAGCTCGTCGAGGCTGGTTTTGCGAATGAAACGGCCGACCCCGGTCACGCGGGGGTCGTCTTTGGTCACCAGCCGGCTGGCGTTGGCGTCGGTCTGGTCGACGTACATCGAGCGGAACTTAAACACCTCGATCAGCTCGTTGTTGAAGCCGTAGCGCTTCTGGCGGAAAAGGACCGGGCCGCGGCTGTCGAGGCGGATGGCGAGGGCGACCAGCGCCATCACCGGCAAGGCGCAGAGCAGGATGAGGCCGCCGAGAACACGGTCGAACACTGACTTGGCGACGAAGTCCCAGTCGGCGATCGGCTTGTCGAAGACGTCGAAGAGGGGGACCGCGCCGATGAACGAATAGGAGCGCGGGCGGAAGCGCAAGCGGTTGGTGTGGGCCGACAGGCGGATATCGACCGGCAACACCCAAAGCTGCTGGAGTAGCTCGAGCAGCCGGTTCTCGGCGGTGATCGGGAGCGACACAATAAGCAGGTCGATGCGCGCGAGGCGGCCGAAGTCGACTAGCTCGGCGACGGTACCGAGCTTGGCGTAGCCGGCGATCACCGCCGGCGAACGCTCGTCGCGGCGGTCGTCGAAGATACCGCAGATACGCACGCCGCCGTGGGGGCTCGCGTCGAGGGCGCCGATCAACTCCTCGGCCGGCTTGCCGCCGCCGACGATGACGGCACGGCGCTGCAGCCGGCCGGCGTCCGTCCAGTCGCGCACCGTCGCCGTCAGCGACAGGCGGAAGGCGGTCACCATCACCAGGCCGGAGGCGAACCACAGGCCGAACCAAACGCGCGAATAGTAGCCGCCGATCTTGGCGAAGAAGGCGATGACGGCGAGCAGGGCGAACGTGAGCGTCCAGGCGACAAAGACCCGACCAAGGTGGAAGCCGCCGGCGCGGAAGGCGGAAAGCGCATAACCGTGCGCGATCTGGATAAAGAGGACGGCGATCAGCGAACCGGCGACGAGCGGCACCGCATACCACCAGTCGATGCCGCTCTGCGGGGCCACGTACCAGACATACGCCGTGGCGCCGGCGGCGAGGATCATGGTGAACTCGATCAGGCGGGCAAAGCCGGTGAGCAGCACCGGCGATATCGGCCGGCGCGCCAGACCGGCAGCGACGGTGCGCGCCGCCGCGTTGAGGCCGGTCCGGCCATCGATGACCGTCGCGCGGGTGCCGTCGGCCATGGCCGCGGCGGAAGCGAGGTCGAATGTCTGGTCTTGGTGAGTCATCCGCAAACGTGGCGATCCGCGTGGCCGGCCTCTGCCAATCGGCTCGGCGGAACTGCAAGTAGTGAACGCTTGCTGTTAGTAATTGAAACGTTTGTCGGGAGGTGAGAAACCGCAAATTAGCCTTAATGGGCAACGGCATCCCGATAGACGGCGGTCACGGCCTCGGCCATCGGCGCCAGGGCGAAATGGGCGCGAACGCCATCCCTCAAGCGCTGCCCCATACGGCGGGCATTGTCGAGGTCGCTGACGACGCTGGCCATCGCCGTCGCCAGTGCCTCGGCGTCACCGGGCGGGACGAGCAGGCTCGCGTCGGTGCCGACGATCTCGGGGATGCCGCCGACACGCGTGGCGATGATGGGGAGATTGGCGGCGATCGCTTCGAGCACGATGTAGGGCATC
The DNA here is from genome assembly GCA_964610725.1 of uncultured Bauldia sp. Classification (GTDB taxonomy): domain Bacteria; phylum Pseudomonadota; class Alphaproteobacteria; order Rhizobiales; family Kaistiaceae; genus JBBDMC01. Next base: position 6,657 of record CAZSWL010000313.1, on the reverse strand, counting down.
GATTCGGCCCGCGACGGCACCACTACCGTTGTGGCCAGCGCAAAGGCCTCGCGCGCCGGCATCGGGTCGCGAAAAACAATCGCGTCGGACAGGCCGAGCTCCGTCACCATCGCCTGGTAGCGCGGCTTGTCACGGCCGGAGCCGACGATCACCGCGGTTGCCGGGCGCCCGAGGGCGCTGCCCATACGGGCCAGCGCGGCAATGAACACGTCCGGGCCCTTGAGGTCGCGCAGCTCGCCGATATAGAGGAAATCGCGGGCGTCGGGCGCCGCGGTCACCGGTTCGAATTCGTCAGGATGCAGGCCGTTGAGAATCACCGTCGCCGGTTTGCCGGGCCGGCCGACCTTGTCGGCGTACAGATCGGCTTCGTACCGGCTGACGAAAATGAAGGCGTCGGTCATGCGGCCGAGTATCCGTTCGGCAAGGAAGTAGGCGCGGCCGGCGAGGCTGCCCCGGTCGTAGTGCAGGCTGCCGCCGTGGGGGGTGTAGATGCGGGCTACGCGCAAACCAGATGCCCGCAAGAGGGTGCCGATGATCCGTGCGTAGGCGCCACCCTTGGCGCCGTGGCCGTGCAGGATATCAGGAGCAAGGGAACGGATATGCTTGAGGAGCCGCCAGGTGGCGGCGATGTCGGACGGCGCGACCTGACGGCGCATGGGCGTGCGGGTAACGCCGAGGGCAAGATGGACGCTGGCCGCGGCGAGAGCCTGCTCGTCGAGCGCCCCGCTCGCCGCCGAATCGCAGATGATGCCGACCATGTCGCCGGCGGCGGCCGCGGCCTCGGCAAGGTCACGTATGTGGCGAAAAAGGCCGCCGGTCGGGGCGCGGAAGCAGTGTACGATTCGCAACGCGGGTGCCCCGCCGGTCCGTCCGCCGGCTTCGGCGGCTACCGCAGGCGCATCGTCCAGTCGCATGGGTCAGAACAGTCGCTCGCGCACGTAGAGGGTGTCGCCGGGCGCCACCGGGTCGCTGAGTAGCAACGTGGCGGTACTGACCGTGCCGCCGCTACTGCGGGTCACTTCAATCGAGGTCTTGTCGGCTCGTTGCGTGAACCCGCCGGCCACCGCGATTGCCTGCTGGACCGTCATGCCCGGCACGAATGAATATTGCCCGGCGGCGGTGACCTCGCCCATCACGAAGAACGGCCGGTAACGGTCGACCTCAACCGATACGTCAGGGTTTCGGACGAAGCCATTGCGCAGGCGACTGGCGATGGCCGATTCGACTTGGCCGGTGGTGTGCCCGCGCACCCGCACGGTACCGATCAGCGGCATCGAAATGGCACCGGCCTGGTCGATCACGTAGGTGTTGGTCAGGTCCGGCTGGCCAAAAACGATCACCCGCAGGTGGTCGCCACTGTCAAGGCGATAGGGCGACACCAGCTCGTGGTGGACGGCGTCGGTGACCGTCGGATCGGTTGCGCAGCCGGAGATGAGCATCAGGCCGATCACGGAAAAAAGCAGTGCATGCAAGCGCATCGCGGGCCCGGCCGATAGGGTGTGCGTGACGTTCCCGCGACTATTCGGCCGGTATGGTTAATCGTTGGTAAAGATCAGTCTCCGGAGCGACGCAAGTATCGATGCCGGTAGTACTTTGTTAAGCGAACTTAACGAAAAGTATATCGGAGAGGCTGGGCTGTTAACGTTGTGATTACCATAACGCCCGATCATTCCGGCCCAACAATCGTTGAGTCTGGTCATGGACAACCGGTCGGCAGCGCTAACGGACGTCGAAGTCGACGTCGGTGCTCTCTTATCTGCTTTGATAAGAAAGCTGCCGTATCTTTTTGTGTTCGTGACGATTGTTGCCATCGTCACCTACCTGGTGCTCGGCCACATCGCCCCTGTCTACAAGTCGACGGCCACCGTCCTCATCCAAACCGGCGAATCGGACCTCACCCGCACCGCCGACAGCGGCGTCGGGCAGGCCAACTCCGTGCTCGATCAGCAGGCGATCGCCAGTCAGGTCCAGCTCATCCGCTCGCGCGATCTCGCCGACAAGGTCAGCCAGAAGCTTGACCTCGCCAGCCGGGCCGAGTTCAACCCGGCGCTGGCCAAGCCTTCCGATTTCGACACGTTTCTCAAGCGCTTCGGCATCGTTCGCCGGCCGAGCAGCGGTCCACTCGACGAAGAGGTTGTACAGACCTACTACGACAAGCTGTGGGTCTACCCGGTCGGCCAGTCGCGGGTCATCGGTATCGACTTCTCCTCGGTCGACCCCAAGCTTGCCGCAGCCGTCGCCAACGCCGTCGCAGAGGGCTACATCGCCATGCTGCGCGAGGCCAAGCGCAACACGAATAGCGAAGCGGCGGATTTTCTGTCGAGCCAGATCGACGACCTGCGGGGCAAGGTGGTCGCCGCCGAAGCCAAGGTGGAAGACTTCCGCGCCAAGAACGACCTGTTCACCACCGGCGGCGGCCAGAGCCCCACAACGCTGCCAGAACAGCAGCTTGCCGACCTCAACACCCAGCTCGCCAATGTGCGTACCCAGCGCGTGGACGCCGAGGCCAAGGCGGCGCAGATTCGCGCGGCGCTCGCCGCCGGGACCGCCGCCAGTCTCCCGGATGTCCTCAATTCGCCGCTCATCCAGCAGCTCGTCCAGCAGCAGGTGACGCTAAAATCGCAGATTGCGCAGCTGTCGGCGACCTTGCTGCCGCAGCATCCGCGCATGCGGGAGCTCAACGCCCAGGTCGCCGATCTCGATCGCCAGATCGGCGCGGAAGCCGGCAAGATCGTCTCCTCGCTGGAAGCCGAGGCCAAGCTCGCCGCGGTGCGCGAGGAGGAGATCAGCCGCAACCTCGACCAGCTCAAGGCCGCCGCCGCCCGCGCCAACGATGCCGGCGTGCAATTGCGCGCGCTCGAGCGCGAGGCCGCCGCCGAACGTGACCTGCTCGATTCGTATCTGCGCCGCTACCGCGAGGCGCTGGCTCGCGAACAGACCGACTATCTGCCGGCCGACGCGCGAATCATCTCGCGGGCGGCAGCCTCGATCGAGCCCGACTTCCCCAGGAAGGCCTCAATGACGGCGGCGGCGGCGATCGTGGCGTTCATCCTGGCGGTGGGGTTCGTGCTGATGCGCGAGTTGGCCAGCGGCCGCCCCATGCGGCGGATTCCCTTCGCCGGGCCGTTGCCGATGGTGCCGGGCGCAATGCCGGTCGATGGCCATCTGCGCTGGGCCGACGACCACAGCGTGCGCCGCATAATGCCGAGCGAGCCGACCCTGGCGCCGGCTTTGATCGACCGGGTTGAGGAATCGCTGGCGGCGATCAGCAGCGAGATCGCCGGCGCCGGCGCCAAACGCATCCTGGCGACCCTGGCCGAGGGCAGCGACGAAAGCGGCCGGCCGCTAGCCGCCGTGGCGCTGGCGCGCTCGCTGGCGCGCACCGACGCCCGCGTCGTCGTGGTCGATTTCCACGGCGACGACGCCGATGCCAGATCGATGGGCGAGGGAGGCGACCTGCCCGGGTTTGCCGAGCTGTTCGACGGGGAGGCGTCTTTCGCTCAGGTCATCTTTCGCGACCGCGGCTCGCGCGTTCATTTCATTCCGCGCGGTCGGCGGCCGCTGAAGGCGGACCTGATCGACCGCGATCGCCTCGAGACCATCCTGTCGGCACTGACGCTCACCTACGACTACGTCGTCCTTGATGCGCGCGACGACATGATCGCGCTGCTCGCGCCCGGTTGCAGCGCGGCTGTTGTGGTCAGCGAATTCGCTGCGGCTGATCCGCGCACCAAGAGCGCGTTTGAGCGCGTCAAGGCGGTGAGCGATGCGGCGATTCAACTACTGATGGTCGACGCCGCTCGCGGTGGTGAGGACGAGTCGGGCGCGGCGTTGACGCGGGCGAGCGAACAGGGGCCCGCCGGCGAGGCCGCCTGAGGTCAGGCCGGCGGTGGCCGGTCCCGGCGCAGCATCCAGGAAATCAGCGCGCCAGCCGGTAAAACCCAAATTAATCCGCTAACCAAGAAGAAGAGAGTCTGGGCTAGGGTCGACGCGCCGCCGACCAGAGGCCCGGCGATTGCGACGATAAGCAGGGCGTAAACAGGCACGAACACCACCAGGAGCGTGGCGCCGATGAATTTCCGCGTGCGCGTGCCCATTGCTATCCCGCAGCCATTTGCGCTGTTGCCGGCGGGCGGGCCGGCCTGTATCGAATGGCCCGGAAGCTTGACGATGGCAAGCCTTGCCGGCACCGACTCCGTCGTTTTGCGCGATCGCGCCCGCAACCGCGCCATCGTGCGTTGGTGGCTGGTGGTGGTTGCGGCGATGATCGTCGCGATGGTGGTGGTCGGTGGGGCAACACGGCTTACCGGCTCAGGCCTGTCGATCACCGAGTGGCAGCCGATCCACGGCGTGGTGCCTCCGCTGAACCAGACGCAGTGGCAGGAAGAATTCGCCAAATACAAGCAGATACCTGAGTTCCACCTCGTCAACCCGGACATGACCCTCGCGGGCTTCAAGGGTATCTTCTGGTGGGAGTGGGCCCATCGGCTGCTCGGCTGGCTGATCGGCGTGGTGGTGCTGGTGCCGCTCATCGGTCTGTGGGCGAGCGGCCACCTTGAGCGGGCGATGAAGCCGCGACTGATCGCGCTGTTCGCGCTCGGCGGACTGCAGGGGGCGATCGGCTGGTGGATGGTGGCAAGCGGGCTGGTCAACCGCACCGACGTCAGCCAATACCGGCTCGCGATTCATCTGACTTTCGGCGCCGCCATCCTCGCTTACGTCGTGTGGCTGGCGCGCGGACTCGGTGCGCGGCCATGGCAGGCGGTGCCGGCCGGCGTGCGCAGGGTCGCGGTGGTGATCGTTGTGGTTGCCTTCGTGCAGATCTTCCTGGGCGGGCTTGTCGCGGGCCTTGACGCCGGCAGGACGTTCAATACCTGGCCGCTGATGGACGGGAGGCTTATCCCCTCCGGCCTGTTCATTCAGTCGCCGGTATGGCGCAACTTCTTTGAAAACGTCGGGACCGTTCAGTTCGACCACCGCCTCGGTGCCTATCTCCTGTTCCTCCTGTCGCTGGCGCATGCCTTTCAGGCGCGAGGCACGGCCGCCGGGGCGGGTGCGGTGACGCTGGCAGCGCTGGTCGCGGCGCAGGCAACGCTCGGTATCACCACACTGGTCGCCGGCGCGCCGCTGCCGCTGGCGCTGGCCCACCAATTCGGTGCCGTCATCGTTCTCGTCGCCGCCGTCGCCCATCTTCGTTCGACGTCGCCGGCCATGGCGCCGGCCAATATTGTCGCAGGAGGTTGAGTTCATGGACCGCATCGGCAACGCCGCCTCCCTACTCGCTGCCGCCCGCCTGTCCGGATTGCCGGTCGAGCCGTTGCCGGTGATGATGCGGCCGCGCGATGAAGCCGAGGCCTACTGGATCCAGCAGGCGGTGCACGGGATGATCGCCCGCAGCCGCTTCGGCGGGCGCACCGGCTACAAGGTCGACTGCACCACGCCGGTTGCGCGCAAGCGGCATCGCGTCAGCACCCCCTGTTCGGGCGGCCTGTTTGCCGGCTCCGTTCACAAGAGCGGTGCGACGCTTGCCCACGAATTCTACGTGCACGTCGGCGTCGAGAGCGAGATTGCCGTCAAGATCGGGCGCGACCTGCCGGCGAGCGAGGGCCCGTTCGAGGCCAGCCAGCTGAGCGACGTGATCGAGAGTTATTTCGCCGCGATCGAGGTGATTGACGACCGCTATGCCGACGGTCACCAAACGGGTGCGCCGACGCTGATCGCCGATGATTTCTACGCCGCGGCGTGCGTGGTCGGCGACGCGGTCCCGGCGGCCGAGGTGGGCGATCCCGCCCAGCTCTCGGGCGTCACTTCGGTCAATGGCATCAACGTCGCTCGTGGCCGCGGCAGCGAGGTCATGGGCCATCCCCTGAACGCGCTCGCCTGGCTGGCCAATTCGCTGGTGAGCCGCGGACAGTCCCTGAAGGCGGGCGAAATCGTGCTGCTCGGCGGCCTCGGCAAACCGCAGTGGCTCGATGAGGGCGATGTCGCCGTCGTCGAGATTGAACGGCTCGGGCGAGTCGAGGTGATCCTCAGGTGAGGTCGCCGACGGTCAGGGGAACAGCGGCTGCTGGGTGAGCCCGGTCGTCTCGGCCAGGCCGAACATCAGATTGAAGTTCTGGATGGCCTGGCCGGCCGAGCCCTTGACGAGGTTGTCGAGCACCGCGATCACGATGGCGCGGCCGGGGATGCGGTCGGCGACGACACCGATCTGCACGTAGTTGGACCCGCGCACGTTTTGGGTTTGCGGCAGAGTGCCGGCCGGGGCGACGTGGATGAACGTTTCGTCGCGATAGGCCGTCGCCAGGATGTGGCGCAGACCGTCGACCGTCACGCCAGCGAGGCGGACGTAGCAGGTGACCAGTTCGCCGCGGCTCATCGGGATGAGGTGGGGCGTGAAGTTGACGGTGACGCCGTGGCCCGCGACCCGGGAAACCTCCTGCTCGATCTCGGGGGCGTGGCGGTGGTTGCCGACCGAGTACGGCGACAGGCCTTCGCCGGCCTCTGAAAAGAGCGTGTTGAGCTTCAACCCGCGCCCGGCGCCGGACACTCCCGACTTGGCATCGATGATGATGTCGTCGGCGTCGATGGCACCGGCTGCGACGATCGGCACGAGGGCCATCAGGGCGGCGGTCGGGTAGCAGCCAGGGCAGGCGACCA
>CAZSWL010000312.1:0-3556 GCA_964610725.1 uncultured Bauldia sp. | reverse complement strand
CGACGGGTGCCCCAATCAAGCGCCCCGGGGGGGGGGGTTGTGAGCGCGTGCTGACGCGCGGATACGATCGTCAGCGCTGCACATGAATGCGGAAATTCTGGCCTATCCAATCCCTCGTGTCGCACCATTGAATGGTGAAGTCGATCGCGTGCGCTCCCGCGAAAGCTTGTGCATCGAGGGCGCAGGCGTGCAGCCCCAAACCGGTCGCTGTGGTCTCTTCGTCCGCTGGATTGCGCCAACCGTCGACGCCCCAATGGATGAGAGCGGGACGGGGAAGCGCGATTGAAATGGGCATGCCAGCGCCGACCTCGACGATGGGGGCATGCAGGCACCATATGGCACAGGCCACCGCGGGACGATGGCCACCGTATCGCGTCCAGACAACTGACGGCCGATCGACGGGGTGTCCGATGTGCCGCGACACCATGAGCTTGATGAACTCGGCGTGGGTCCATGCGAGCGGCATCGCCGAGCCGGTTGGCTTCCCAGGAATCAGCCGCAGTTCCGGGATAGGGGCGGCGTCCCACACTTGTTCGGGCATCATGCCACCCGGTCCGGTCATAGCCGCCATCGCTGTCAGATAGGGCGTGGGGTCATTACCGGCAGCCAACTCGTAGTGGCCGCGTTCCCCCGTCAACAGGGGCCACGCACGTCCACGACCTGCACCATCGAACGGACGGCCGTCGTCGTGCTCCCCATAGCCATCACCGTTATAGCGGCGCCAAGCTGATCCGTTCGCCGTGTCGCATTTGAGCAGCGCGTCCGCCACGATAAGGCTCGATCGTATCAAGGCATCATCGGCGCTGCGTAGGCCCAGGCGCACAAGCTGAAGGAAATCGACACTGATTTCCTCGTCGGCAGGTATTTGCCGATCAGGATTGCTGTTCTTTAAGTCGAGGGGTGTACCCAGCGACGACGGATGGTCCAGAACGTCCGCTGGCGCGATGCGGATATAGTGTGCCTCGACACCATATCGCTTGGCCAACGCGCTGCCGCTCACGCTGGTCCACATTTCGATATTTGTATTCCAGAAGTCCGCCACCGCGGTGGCAAAGGCCCTTGCCGGGTTTTCCAGAAACGGTGCTCCCGCGATAAGCGCCGCGATGCACACCGAAAGCGTATAAACGCTGATCCCGGCGTTCTCCTCCCAACGATCCTGAGAACTGGAGGGTCCGCTGCGGACGATGAAACCCAGCGCGCGGCGGATCATATCGTCGGTCTTCATGCCGTGCAGGGCATCGCGCTCGGCGAGTGCGGCGGCGAGCAACACGGGGAAGGCGACTTCATCCAATTGGATGCCCTCCCAGTAGGGAGTACCGTCAAGCCACTGGTTCTGGTTCCAGCTGCCATCTTCCTTCTGGGTGGCAATGAGATAAGCCAAAGTGTCACGCGCCTCGCGCTCCGCACCAAGGGCCAGGAGGGCTGTGGCGCATTGCACCAGGTCACGCGGCCAGACGAGATGGTATCCGCCGCGGTCGTCGCGGCTGTTGCCCCACGGCACGCTGAGGCTGGCAACCATCGTACCAGGATAGGTTCGGTCACGATGGGTGCGCAGCACCATTGAAGACAGAAAGAGTTGATCAGCCAAGTCGGCCGACGGGTCCGGCCTGAGCAGTGCACGCTCGTTGCGCTTGGCGTGCCAATGCTTCCAGTCGTCCATCTGGCGGGTGAGAATAGCGTCGAAGGGTTCCATGAGGCTGGAAACAGCAAGGGTGGCCGCGGCCTGGGTATTGTCTCCGAAGCCAAGTCCGAGGGTGGCGGTGCGAGCGACCTCGCCGATCAGCGCGACATTGCCCGGCCCCGCGTCGGCATACTGCCAAGTCAGTGCGCCGTTCAGGTGAAAGTCCTGCCAGCCATCGCTCGTTCCGACATATCCGGCGCTCGCGCCGCCAAAAGCGTCCTCCCGTGTTTCGCTCGTTGCCGCGAGCGCAAGACCGAACGAACCGTGAGACGCAGCCAGCAGCCGTCGTGACCCGAAGCGCGTTACCGCGGTGGTATTGTCTCGCCCATCCATGCCCAGTCGTGGGGCGAGCAGAGCGTAGGCCTTCAATTCCTCATCGCCAGCAAGGCGGAGCGCGATTAGCAATACGTCACGGCTCGGGTCGGGCGTCACTCTCAGCGTGAGGGTGAAGCGTTTGTGCGAGTGCACAACTTCGACGGCCGGTGTGCCCGGCGCCAACAGCCTGACGGTGTAGTTCTGGAGGCGTTTGATCTCCACCCAGAAGCCGCGGCCATCTCCAATGATGAAGCCGAGGTCCCGGATCTGCGGACTGTCGACGCGCGGATAGTAGACTTCGTTGACGATGCCGAAGCCAAGCGTGAACCATATGCGTGAACGGCCCAGACTGGTACCGACGATATCCTTGGCACTGCTCGTCCAAGTCGGCCCAATACCCGGGTGACCCGGCGCGTGGCCTTGCGGTTCGCCAGCACTCTCTGTCATATCAGGCCTTGGATTCGCTTCCGGACGCGCAATCAACGCGGCTTTTCAAGGCAGCGTCGCCGCAATGGCCGTGGTCTGCGGCGTAAAGAGCAAGCCCCCAACCGCACTTCGCCGAAATGCAGCCTGCGCCCGTCAAGGACAAGCTGTCGCCCAAGAGGCGGCGATTCTCACGACGCCGGACTGAGTTCGGCGAACTCGAGCCGGTCGGCGTGATGCAACCAGTTCGTGACGCTTTCCAGATCGCAAAAGCATCGCACGGCGATTTCCTGCGCTGTGTCACCGTCGCCCGCTTCGACATCGACTATTCTTTGGCAGATCTCGCAGCTGTGGCCGGTGTCGTTATAGACCGTTTTCAGGAACGTGACGCGAAACCGTGCCATCGCATCACCTTCCGGCTGGGAGACCAGCCCTGGTTGCCTTGCGCGCAGGTCCACGCGGCAACGCAGAGTTCGTCCTCTTTTTGCCCGATGGTGTAGCCTTGAGCATCGGCTGCGCTCGAGCGTCGCCTAGTTCGGCTTCTGCCTGGAGCCAGTGCTCGACGTCGTGGCCGTGCTCTCTGCCTTGTTCCTCCCATATCTCGTAGGCACGCTGACGAATAACCTCTGTTCGCTCGGTTTCCATTTCTTCCTCCCTTGACCAACTTTGATGTTCGTTCGCTTGCCCCGGAGCGAGTGGCCCGGTGCCCGCTGGACAACACGTCTTTTCACATTTCCGCCGCGCAGTCGGATCGGCAGGCTCAAACCCTCGGTCATTTGGCGATAGAGGTCGGCGTATTGCCGCGCTGATCGCGCCCAGCCGAAGTCCCTACGCATGCCCGCAATTTGAATACGATGCCAAGCGGTCTTCTGACGGTACAACTGCAAGGCCCGACGCACGCAGGACACCATCTCATTCGCGTTCACGTCATTGAACAAGAAACCTGTGGCCGAGCCGTCCACAACGTTTTGCGGCTGCGCATCGACAACAGTGTCGATGATGCCACCAGTGCGGCGGGCAATCGGCGGTGTGCCGTAGCGCATCCCATAAATCGCCGTCAGACCGCAGGGTTCGTAGCGCGCGGGATTCAGGATCATGTCTGCGCCGGCCAGGAGCCGATGGGCGATGGTCTCTTGG
>CAZSWL010000311.1:0-7875 GCA_964610725.1 uncultured Bauldia sp. | reverse complement strand
GCACCGTTCATGGTCATCGAGACGCTGACCTGGTCGAGCGGAATGCCGTCGAACAAAGTGCGTGCGTCGTAGATCGAGTCGATCGCGACGCCGGACATGCCCACGTCGCCGGCAATTCGCGGATCATCCGAATCGTAGCCGCGATGGGTCGGCAGATCGAACGCCACCGACAACCCCTTCTGGCCGGCGGCGAGGTTGCGGCGGTAGAACGCATTCGACTCCTCGGCGGTGGAAAAGCCCGCGTATTGGCGGATCGTCCACGGCCGGTCGACGTACATGGTCGGGTAGGGACCGCGCAGAAATGGCGGCAGACCGGGCCAGGTGTCGAGGAAGTCGAGGCCGGCGAGGTCGCTCGCCTCGAACGCCGTCTTCACATCTATGCCTTCGGCAGTCCGCCACGGCGGTGAGGGCCGTTGGCGGATCGCGGCCGGCAGCTCCCACGCGACAAGGCCGAAATCCGGCAAAGACGGCTCGCGCGGACTCATCCGCGATCCTCCGCGCTCTCGAACGTCTGCGACAGCCGTATGAACGACAACACACCCGGCCCGCGCGCCTGCGCTATCGCCGTCGCCTCGGACGCGCCGCCGTCCACGTAGGCGTTGACGCCGATCATGGTTGCTTCGCCGTCGCATACCCGACGGAGCCTGGCGTCACGGACCGCCGCGATATCGGCTTGCAGCGTGCCATCGTTGACCGCCGCGCCGGCCCCGCCCGCCACCTCGATCGTCTGAAATCGGCGCCAGGCAGTTTCGGCAAGCGCCAGCGTCAGCGCTTCGACGGCACCCGATCCCGCGGCCGGGTCGGCGACGCGGTGAAGATGACTCTCCTCGGCGAGGATCGTTTGCGTATTGCGGGCGAGACGACGGCCGAGATCGTCGCCGCCAACCAGCGCGTCGAACGGCAACACCGTGATCGCATCGGCACCGCCCACGGCCGCCGCAAACGCTGCTGCCGTCGTTCGCAACAGGTTTGAATAAAGATCGCGGCGGCTCACCGTCCGCCACGCGGTCTCTGCGTGCAGCGGCGGCGCTGGTGCGCTTATGGCGGCGATTTCGAAGAGCCGGCCGAGCAACAGTCGCATGGCGCGGACCTTGGCGATGGTCAGGAACTGGTCGGCATCTGCGGCGAGCGCGACTCCGATTCTGATGGCGGCGCGGTCGAGGGAGAGGTCGTTGTCGGCGAGACGGCGCAGAAGCCACGCGAAGGTGGCAAGACAGGCGGCGAGCTCCTGTACTTCGGAGGCGCCGCCGGCGTGCCACAGGCGTCCGTCGGCAATCGCGACGATGGCATCAACGCATTGTTTTTCAAAGGATTTCGCCACAGCTCCGATCTCGACCGCGGCCGCTTCCGGATCGCCACCGCGCGCCGCAACCGTGGCGATCGGATCGTAGGCGAGCACCAGCCGGCAGCCGTTGCCAACCGCCGTTTCACCGAACGCCGACGCGAGCTTCACCGTCGCCTCACCGGCGTCGACGGCCAAATAACCGTCGGCGGTGACGCCTGCCGCGAGCGCGTGCGCCAGCGCCGCGCCGTCGGCGACGGCGAGGGTGCCGGCGAGCGGATGCGGGCTGGTGGCGAACACGGCTGCGATTCCGTCGGCACCGCCGGCCATCGCCTCAGCCGCCCGGCGCGCCACCACGTCAGGGTCGCCGCCGGCGATCCGCTCGACGATGCGCCAACGCCGTCCACCCGGCCGCGACCAGATCGGCTGCGCCTGTTCGCTGCGCCGGTAGATGGGACCGACGGCGATGCCGTCGTCACTGAGCGTGGCGAGATCGTCGACGCTGCGACTGCCGGCGGCGACGAGGGCGCGCCAGTCGTCCTCGCTGTAGTGCGGGAAGCCGGCGGCGAGCGGGGAGGGCGCGCTCATCGTCGCCCGGCGTCAGACGAACTGGCTGAGGCCCGGCACCGCGTCGACGACCGCGTTCACCGCCTGATCGCCGGCCTCGGCCCGGGCATAGGCGACGAACTGCCGCGCCACCGTCTGGACGCCGCCCATATCGAGGCCGACAGCGGTGAGATCGTTGAACGCGCCCATGATGCCACCGCCGCCGCCCAACTGTCCGGAAACGAGCGCACGCGCCCCGGGCAGCTTGTCGATCAGCCCATTGACGGCATCGGCCGGAGCCTCGCGGGCCAGGAAGTTGACGATGATGGCGACCGCCCGACGGGCAACGGCGGGGTCGATGCCGGCCTCGGCGGCGATTTTGCTGATCAGCTCGTCCATGGTGCGGCTCGCGCGTTCGGGACCGCATGTCACCCGAGGCGGCCGACATTTGCAAGCGGCGCGCTATGCGGCGCCGGCGACGCGTTCTAACGTGCAGCGCGAAATCGCGAGGAAACCATGCTCGACACCGTGCTTGCCTTTATCGACGACAATCTGTCGGCGAGTCTCGATCGCCTGTTCGCGCTCCTCAGCATCGAGAGCATTTCGACCGATCCGGGCCATCGCGACTCGTGCCGCGCCGCGGCCGAGTGGCTGACCGCCGATCTTGCCACCATCGGCTTCGCCGCCTCGCCGCGGCCGACGCCCGGCCATCCCATCGTCGTCGGCCATCACGCGGGTCCGGCGCCGCATGTGCTCTTCTACGGGCATTACGACGTCCAGCCGGTCGATCCGATCGAGCTGTGGCGGACGCCGCCATTCGAGCCGCGGGTTGCCACGCTGTCCGACGGCCGCAAGGTCATCGCCGCGCGCGGCGCCTCCGACGACAAGGGCCAGCTGATGACGTTCGTCGAGGCGGCGAGGGCGTGGCACGCCGTCACGGGCCACCTGCCGGTGCGGGTCACCATGCTGTTCGAAGGCGAAGAGGAATCGGGCAGCGCCAATCTCAGGCCGTTTCTCGCCGCCAACGCCGACGAGCTCAAGGCCGACCTCGCCCTCGTCTGCGATACCGGCATGTGGAGCCGCGAGCGACCGGCGATCACCACGTCGTTGCGCGGCCTTCTCGCCGAGGAGGTGGTGGTCACCGCCGCCGACCGCGACCTTCACTCGGGCCTGTTCGGCGGGGCCGCGCACAACCCGATCCACGTGCTCGCCGCGATCCTCGCCGCGCTCCACGACGGCGACGGGCGGGTGACGCTGCCCGGCTTCTACGACGGGGTCGACGAGGTGCCGCAGGAGATCAAGCGGCAGTGGGCGGCGCTCGACTTCGATGCCGCCGCCTTCCTCGGCGATGTCGGGCTGTCGGTGGCGGCCGGTGAAAAGGGCCGCTCGGTGCTGGAGATGCTGTGGGCGCGGCCGACGTGCGAGGTGAACGGAATCGTCGGCGGCTACATCGAGCGCGGCTTCAAGACCGTGATCCCGGCACGGGCCTCGGCCAAGGTGTCGTTTCGCCTGGTCGGCGACCAGGATCCGGTGAAGGTCAGGGAGAGCTTTCGCGCATTCGTCCGTTCGCGGCTGCCGGCGGACTGCTCGGCCGAATTCGCCTCCTTCGCCGGCGGCCGCGCGCTGCGGCTGCCGGTGGAGGGAGCGTGGCTCGGACGGGCGGGCGCGGCGCTCGCCGCCGAATGGGGCGTCGAGCCGGCGCTGATCGGGGGCGGCGGTTCGATCCCCGTCGTCGCCGACCTCAAGGAGGTGCTCGGCCTCGAGACGCTGATGATCGGCTTCGGCCTCGACGACGACCGCATCCATTCGCCCAACGAGAAGTACGAGCTTTCGAGCTTCCACCACGGTATCCGCTCGTGGGCGCGCATCCTGGCGGCGCTGGCGGAACAGTGACCGCGTCATTGCGGCGGGCGACGGCGACACCTATAAGCCCGCCCATCGTTGAGACGAAAAGCGGGGCGACATGACCGTTCTCCAACCCGGCAAGGTCTATCTCGGCACCAGCACCAAGCCGGAATACGTGAACCTGCCGTTCGCCAACCGCCACGGCCTCATCACCGGAGCCACCGGCACCGGCAAGACGGTGTCGCTGCAGGTGCTCGCCGAGGGTTTTTCCAGTGCCGGCGTGCCGGTGTTCTGCGCCGACATCAAGGGTGACGTCTCCGGGCTGGCGGAAGCCGGCGCGGCGAAGGACGCTCTCGCCAAACGGGCCGAGACCATCGGCTTCGCCGACGAATACAAGTTCGAGGCGTTTCCGGTCGTCTTCTGGGACCTGTTCGGCAAACAGGGCCACCCCATCCGCACCACCATTTCGGAGATGGGGCCGCTGCTCTTATCGCGCCTGCTCGGTCTCAACGACACCCAGGAAGGGGTGCTCAACATCGCCTTCCGGCTGGCCGACGACGAGGGGCTGCTGCTCCTCGACCTCAAGGACCTGCAGGCGCTGCTCCCCTACGTCGCCGACAAGGCGGACGAGCTGACGGTGCGCTATGGCAACGTCTCCAAGGCGTCGGTGGGCGCTGTCCAGCGGGCGCTGCTGGTTCTCGACCAGCAGGGCGGCGAGATGTTCTTCGGCGAACCGGCGCTGCCGATCGGCGAATTGATGCGCACCACCACCGACGGCCGCGGCATGATCAACATTCTCGTGGCCGCGACGCTGATGCAGTCGCCGCGGCTCTACGCCACGTTTCTGTTGTGGCTGATGTCGGAGCTGTTCGAGGAGCTGCCTGAGGTCGGCGATCCGGAGAAGCCGCGCCTGGTGTTCTTCTTCGACGAGGCGCACCTGTTGTTCGACGACGCACCCAAGGCGCTGCTCGAGAAGATCGAGCAGGTCGTGCGGCTCATCCGCTCCAAGGGCGTCGGCGTCTATTTCGTCACCCAGAATCCGATCGACGTGCCCGACACCGTGCTCGCCCAGCTCGGCAACCGCGTCCAGCATGCGCTGCGCGCCTATTCGCCGCGCGAGCAGAAGGCGGTGAAGGCGGCGGCCGACACCTTCCGGCCGAACCCGGCGTTCTCGACCGGCGAGGTCATCACCCAGCTCGGCGTCGGCGAGGCGCTGGTGTCGATGCTGGAAGGCAAGGGCGTCCCCTCGGTGGTCGAACGCACGCTGATCCGGCCGCCGAGCTCGCGCATCGGTACCATCAGCGAGGACGAGCGGCGCCAGGTGATGGCGGCGAGCCCGGTAGGCACCGTCTACGACAAGCCGGTCGACCGCGAGTCGGCCTTCGAGGTGCTGTCGGCGCGCGTGGCCGCCAAGGTGACGACCACGACGACCGCCGAGTCGGCGCCCGCCCCGGCGACAGCGGACGATCGGGCAGGCGAGAGCGGCGGCATCGGCGACATGGTCGGCAGCATTCTCGGCACCAACCGGGCGCGCGGGAGACGGCTGACCACCACCCAGCGTGTCGCCCGCTCCGTCACCCGCACCGTGACGACACGGGTGGTGGGGGGTCTCGCCGCCGAGATCGGCAAACAGGTCGGCGGTTCGCTCGGCGGCTCGGTCGGCCGGGCGATCGTGCGCGGCGTGCTCGGCGGCATTCTCAGGAGCTGACGCGGCGCGCCTGCGTCTGCCTGTTGTCGGACGACAGCTCGCGGCCTATCTTCCCGCACGAGCCGCCCATTTCGCCGCCGCGCTCGCGCATGCGGCCGCAGCGGCCGCCCGCCAATTGCAATCAGAGGAGGACGCCATGGCTTTCGAACTTCCGCCGCTGCCTTACGACTACGAGGCGCTGCAGCCGTACATGTCGAAGGAGACGCTGGAATATCATCACGACAAGCACCATCAGGCCTACGTCACCAACGGCAACAACCTGCTCAAGGGCTCCGGGCTCGAGGACAAGAGCCTCGAGGACGTCGTCAAGCAGAGCTATTCGAAGAACGCCGGCCTCTTCAACAACGCCGGCCAGCACTACAACCACATCCATTTCTGGAAATGGATGAAGAAGGGCGGCGGCGGCAACAAAGTGCCGGGGGCACTCGCCAAGGCGATCGACTCCGATCTCGGCGGCTATGACAAGTTCCGCGCCGATTTCATGCAGGCCGGCAACACCCAGTTCGGCTCAGGCTGGTGCTGGATCGCGGTGCGCGACGGCAAGCTGTCGATTATGAAGACGCCCAACGGTGAGAACCCGCTGGTCCACGGCGCCACACCGATCCTCGGCTGCGACGTGTGGGAGCACTCCTATTACATCGACTACCGTAACGCCCGTCCCAAGTACCTGGAGGCGTTCGTCGACAACCTGATCAACTGGGACTACGTGCTCGAACGCTTCGAGACGGCGGTCGCGCACGCCTGAGTGCGGTGGGGCCGGCGCTCGCCGCTCACTCGTCCCCGGCGCGGCCGGCCTCGTCGGGCGGCCGTGGGCCGGCAGCCGCCCCGTGCCGCCTCGCTCGCCCGCGGGCGCGGCGGCGCTGGATGACGATCCACAGCGCCCGCGACTGGCGCGCCGTGAACACCACCACCCGGCCGACGGCGCGGCGGCCGCGCTCGAACTCCTCGATCTCGCCGGCGTAGACCTCGCTGAGCGCGCCGCGGAAATCGTGAATGCCGTCCTCGGCGACGCGCAGGAACCGCCTGACCGAGACCATCCACACCGGGCTGACCAAGAGCGAGATGGCGATCACCGCGATCGCCAGCCGGTAGGCGTCGGCGTCGACGGCGCCGTTGGCGAAGCTGGCGGCGGCGAGCACGAATGAGAACTCGCCGATCTGAGCCATCATCAGGCCGGCCGGAAACGCCACCTTCCACGTCTGTCCGATCGTCTTGAGCAGCGCGACATTGACCGCCGACTTGATCGCCAGCACCGCCAGCACGAACAGGACGACCGTGGCGAGGTTGGCGACGATGAAGTGGAGGTCGATGAGCAGGCCGATCGACAGGAAGAACACCACGATCAGCACGCTCTGGATGGGATGGGTGGCGGCGATGGCCTCGGCGCGGAGCGTCGAGCCGGCGATCACCAGCCCGGCGAGGAAGGCGCCGAAGGCCGCCGACAGCCCGGCCAGGCTGGTCACCGTCGCCGCCGCGAAGCAGAAGGCGAGGCTCGCCAGCGCCACCAGGTCGACGCGGCCGGCGATGGTGTTGCTGAACGGCAGGCGCAGCTTGCCCGGCCGGGTGCCGAGAAAGCGCACGAAGGCGACGATCAGCACCGCCGCGGCGACCAGCTTGGCCGCCACCCACCAAGGGCTGCCGTGGCCGCCGAAGGAATCGATGACGACCATCATCGGTACCACCGCGATGTCCTGCGCGATCAGCACGCCGATGGTGGTGCGGCCCATCGCCGTCCTCAGCTCGCCGACGTCTTCCAGCATCTGGACGGCGACCGCGGTCGACGAGATCGCCACGATGAAGCCGAGCGCCACCATCTGCTGCAGCGGCCAGCCGAGCAGGAAGCCGAAGGCGGCGCTGACCATGAGGGCGACGACCACCTGGCCCGCCGCCACCATCGCCGACACCGCCGCCACGCCGGTGAACACGCGGATCGACAGTTCCATGCCGATCAGGAACAGCAGCATGATCACGCCGAGCTCGGCGAGCAGCGTGATCGCGCCGCTGCTGGTGACCAGCCCGGCGCCGGTCGGACCGAGCACCACCCCGGTCAGGATGTAGCCGACGACCGGCGGCTGCTTCAGCCGCATCAGCACGAAGCCGAGCGAGACCGCCACGGTGGCGATGACCGCGATGCCGGTAAGATCGGCGATGTGGTCGTCCAACTTTGCCTCCGCGCGTCAGCGCAATTCCTCGCAAGCCCGGCGCGCGTTGACCAGCGTCTCTTTTGGGCGGCGGCTGCTCAAGTCTTGCCCGTCACCTTGAGGGCGAAGGCGGTGGCGAACGCGGTCTCGTGCAGGCGGTCGAAGCGGCCGGAGGCGCCGCCGTGGCCGGCTTCCATGTTGGTCCTGAGGACGACGAGACGGCCGTCGGTCTTGCTGGCGCGCAGCTTCGCCACCCACTTCGCCGGCTCCCAATAGGTCACCCGCGGGTCGGTGAGGCCGCCGAGCGCCAGGATCGCCGGGTAGGGCTGCGGGCGCACGTTGTCGATCGGCGA
>CAZSWL010000310.1:0-9595 GCA_964610725.1 uncultured Bauldia sp. | reverse complement strand
CAACATCTATGCCGAACCGATCCTGGGGGGCCCCACCGCGGCGGCCGCCGGCATGCTTGCCCGCGGCGAATACGCCGATCTGCTCAAGCGTCCCGACTTGCTTGCCACCGTCGCTCCGCCATTCCTTTGGCAGGGCGATGCCGATGT
Organism: uncultured Bauldia sp.; assembly: GCA_964610725.1. Lineage (GTDB taxonomy): Bacteria > Pseudomonadota > Alphaproteobacteria > Rhizobiales > Kaistiaceae > JBBDMC01. The sequence continues at coordinate 9,448 of CAZSWL010000310.1, read as the reverse complement.
GCCGGCGGTGCCCCCGGGCACGCGCGTCCGGCTGGTCATCACCGAAAGCGAAGTGTTCCAGACCGCCGAGCCCGGCCAGAGCACAACGCTGACGAATTCACGCGTGGTCTACGTTGAGACTGTCGAACTGGCGCCGCAGAGCCAAATCCGGACGCCGCCGCCGGTCATGACACCCCCGCTGCCGAAGCTGCGACCGCAGCAGCCACCGGTGATGAGACCCCCGATCGAGCGGCTGCCACCATCGCAGCCACCGATCATGAGACCACCGATCGAGAGGCTGCCACCGCCGCAGCCACCACCACCCGTCGTGACGCCGCCCGTGCGGGTGCTGCCGCAGTCACCGCCACCGACGCCGCCCGTCATGGGGCCGCCGGTCGAGGCGCCGCTACAGCCGCTACAGCCGCCGGAGCGCACGCCGCCGCCGACCATCACCGCTCCGCCAGGGCTCACGCCCCCCGTCCTCACTCCCTCGGCCCCGGTTCCTCCGGTCACGGGTCCGACGCTCATGAGGCCGTTGCCTCAGCCTGTGGCTCCCACGCCGCCACCGGGCATACGGCCTCTGGCCACCGCCAATTTTGCCGGCGAGTGGGATGCCATGAAAGGGCGCCAGGGGCCATATCGCTGGCGTCTGGAGCAGCGTGGCAACATCGTCACCGGCACCTACGCGCCGCAGAACGCGATCATCAACGGCACGGTCGACAACAGTGGCCGGCTCAGCTTCACGTGGGTGGAACACAATACCCGCAACGCGCCTTCGGCGTCAGGACGGGGATATCTCGTACTGGTGACGCCGAATGAGTGGCAGGGGCGGTGGTGGCCGGGCAACAGCCTGGTCGATCCGACGCCCAATCAGCCCAACACCTGGCACGCGACGCGATCGTCGACGCCGCCAGTGCAGACTCCGCCGAACCTCAGATATCCGCTGCCCAGGCTGCGCAAACCGTAAGAGGCGGGGCGGGTGTCGCGGCAACGGATGCGCAGGGGTCGCCGGTGACGATCCGGTCGGATCACATCGATCTCGTCAAACGGTCGCTCGTTGGCGGGTATTTCGCCCCTGTGCGTGATCCTCGGAGCACGCCTCCTTCCACGTTGCCAGCCGTCAACGCTCTCGCTGGGGGCTCGACCGAAACCGGATGGCAAGATTTCGCGCCTAGCGTAGCGCCGTTCCGAGAGACGCGGACATGGCGATACCGGCGACGCGGTTGCGGGGTTTGAGCAGACGCGCGGCGCTGGCCGCGCTGGCCGGGCTCCTGCTGCTCACGCTCGCCCTCCTCGTGGCGGCCGGACAGTACACGCCGCCGCGCGCCGCAGAAGGCCCCGGTACAAGGACCAGCGACGCGGTCACCTACGAGCATATTGTCGAGCGCATGAAGGCCGGCGAATCCTATTACCGCGCTGCCCATCAGGAGCTGCTGGCCGGCAACTATGGCACGCGCTCGGTGCTCAACTGGCGCACGCCGCTTTACCCGACGCTCGAGAGCCTGCTGCCGCACCGGCAGGATGCGCGGTTCCTCTTGCTTGCGCTGGCGCTTGGCGCTGCGCTGTGCATCGGGAAACCGATCCTCGACAGCGCAGGCATCTGGGTCGGCGCGCCGCTGGCGGTTGCTCTCGCGCTGTCGCTCGGCGGCTGCGCCAGCAGCGCAGGCGCCATGTTCAGCGAGGTCCCTTGCGGGCTCTTGATCCTGCTTGCCGTCGGCCTTTATGCGCTCGGCTGGCGCAGGAGCGCCGTGGTCGCGGCCATGCTCGCGCTCTTCATTCGCGAACTCGCGGCGCCCTTCGTCCTGATCCTGCTTGCCGATTCAGCGCGGCAGCGACGCTCAGGCGAACTCCGGCTGTGGGCCGTGCTTCTTGTCGGCTACGCCGTCTATTTCGCTCTACACGCTTACATGGTCAGCCAGACCATCGGCCCAATGGACAAAGCCTATCCGCAAGGCTGGCTGGCGTTTGGCGGACTCGGTTTCGTCTTGGCGACTGCACAGGCCAACGGCATTTTCTGGCTGCTGGCGATGCAGGCCACGGCCATTTTGCTGCCGCTCGCGCTTCTGGGGCTAGCCGCCTGGCCGGCGCCGGCGGGCGCGCTCGCATTCGCCACTGTGTGCGTCTATCTCGCGGCCTTCCTGGTCGTCGGCAAGCCGGCGAATGTCTATTGGGGCCTCGTCTACACGCCTTTGCTCGGCGTCGGGCTCGGCTGGGCGCCGGCGGCGCTTGCGGATCTGTGGCGTGTCCTCACGCGCGCCGCACCCGTCGCGGCGCCGGGTTAGGATCGTCGGGCAAGGACGCGGAAGCGGCGGCGCTGCAATGCCAGCTCCCGCGGTTGGACGGAACGACGACGTCGGCGATGACGTCGCGGCAACAGCGCGGCGCGGCAGCCAGGTCTCGCAAGTCAGCGGCAAGCCGAGGGCTTTGAACTCGAGGTCCTGCGGGGCGGCAGCGAGTTTTTCAATCGCTGCAAGCCGCTGATGCTGTTCGAGCACCATGTCGAGGATTTTGCGGATGGAAAGTCGAGCGTCGTGGAGTTTCTTGCGTCGCTTGGCTATTCGTTTGCCGTCATCGATCGAAGATTTGCAAACGAAGAGTCGGGATGGGAAAGGACGGTTGGATTTGTCGGGCGATGTCTGATCGGGGAGAAATACTCTCTGCGCAGGGTCGCCGAGGTCCCGGTTCGATATCATCCCATGATCGTGGCGTTGCCGCCGTGGTTTGCGGATCACGTCACGGACGAGCATTCGTCAATCTGGCAGACACAGGCCATCACGCCGGCTTCTCCGCCAGCAGGCCGACGGCGCGGGCAAGGCGGATGAGCCCCGCGATCGCCATCTCGTCGCCGTCGATCGTAGCGACCCGCTGGCCGAGAATGGCGAACGCCCTGGCATAGGCGCGCGCCAGCGACCGTGCCCCGATGATGGCGAGAGATTGCGGCGCCGGTTGCCCGGCGCGGGCGGCGGCAATCTCGCTGCCGATGATGAGACCCGAAAGGTAGGCGAGATTGTCGGCGCCGGCGACGCCATCAAGCAGTTGCCGCGCGCGCACCGAGAAGATGGCGGAGAGGAACGGCAGGCCCCGCTCGGCGGTGCGCTTCACCGCCAGGGCGAAATCAGGCGCCGCGGCGATATCGCCGTCGCCGGCGGCGACCGAATGGCGCAGGAACGAGCGGTGGGCCAACAGGTCGAAAAGCTCGCCGGTCATGTAGGTCTGAAAGCCAACCACCGTGCCGTTGGCGACAGACACCCACTTGGAATGGGTCCCCGGCATGACGCAGACGCCGGCGAAGCCCGGCTGGCGCTCGATGAATCCGACGATTTGCGTCTCCTCGCCGCGGATCACATCGCCGTCGCGGTCGGTGCTGCGAACCATCAGGCCCGGGACGATCGCCACCGGGCGTCCGCGCGTCGTGCGCAGATGAACCAAATCGGCGGCAAGAGCCTCGCTCGTCGTCGGGCACTCGCGATAGGGCGCCTCGCGCCACCCCTGGCGGCTGCCGACCATCCCGGCCATGATCGCCGGAACCAGCGGCCATCGGCCGACCAGCCGTTCGAAGATCTGCTCGTGTCCACCGGCAATCTGGCCGATGCCTTCACCGCTTGCCGCTTCGGCGATCACGGTGCCTGCGGCGTCGACCAAGCGGGCGCGCAGCCGGGTGGTGCCCCAGTCGACGACGATCAAGGCCCCGCCGGCAAGATCCGGATTGTTCCCCATGCCCCGATGCCGTTGCGCCGTCGACCGTCGCGGAACAGGCAGCGGCCGCCGCCCGCGCGGACGGGCGCGGTCAGATACGGCCGAACTCCTTGAGAAGATCTTCGACGGTCTTGCCGCGAGCAACCCATTCGCGGGTGTGCTGTTCACGCTCGGCCTGCTCGCGGGCGCGGGCAACCGTTTCAGCCGCCGCGGCAAGCGGCACCACCGTCACGCCGATGGTGTCGGCGACGATGAAATCACCGGGATTGACCGGGACGCCGCCGCATTGAATCGGAACGTTGATCGACAGTTCGTCTTTGCGCTCGGAAAACATCGTGTGGGTGCCACGAGCGGTGATGGCGCGGGTCCAAATGGGCCACCCCAGCATCTCAAGTTCGTCGATGTCGCGCCCGGCACCGTCGACGACCATGCCGCGGATGCCGCGATTTTTTGCAAGACCGCCCATCAGTCCGCCGCACACCGAGGTTTGTCGATCGCCGCCGGCGTCGACGACTATGATGTCACCGGCCTGTCCCATCTCAAGGGCCTTGAGCGGATCGACGAGGTCGCCGGCCGAAAGCTGCACCGTCAGCGCCTGGCCGACGGCCTTGGCGGCAAACGGCGGTTTGATTTCCGCATCCATGACCCCCTGTCGGTATTGCGCATCGGCGAACACGCATGAGGCGCTCAAGCAGGTCACCACCTTGTCGAACTCCGCGAGCAACGCCTTGTTCCGCTCGAAATCGTCAAAAACTTTCAGCATGGCGCAGCCCTACCTGCTCAGCGCTTTCGCTAGGCCGACGTCGTTGACCGCATTTAGCGGCCTCTCGCCTTTGAGCACGCGGGCCACCTCGGAGGCCGCGGTTTCGCGAGCCAGTCGGATGGATTCCTCCGAGTAGTAGCCGACGTGCGAGGTGATGATGGCGTTGTCGAGCGAAAACAAAGGATTCTTGGACGGATCCCACACCTTGCGTTTGGCGGGTTCCTCATCGAGATCGTCGAGGCCGGCGCCGGCGATGCGCCCATCGCTCAGGGCGCGCCAAAGGGCGTGATTGTCAACCGTCGGGCCGCGGCCGGTATCGATGATGATGGCGTCCTTCTTCATGCGGGCGAGTTCGGCCTCGCCGATGAAGTGGCGGGTCTCCGCGGTCATCGGCACTTGCATCATCAGGCAATCGGAGCGCGCGATGATCTCGTCCTTGCCGACCCGCTCGACGCCCTTGTCGGCGAAGACCGCGTCGGCCAGATAGGGATCGTAAGCAATCACCTCGACCCCGAACGCCTTGGCGCGATGGGCGATCGCCTGGCCGATCTTGCCGAAGGAAACGATACCCACGGTGCGGCCCTGGAGGCGGTAGACCGGGCGGCCGGTCTGCCAGCGCCAAATGCCCTTGTGCGTGGCCGCGTTGTACTGGAGGAGCTTGCGTGCAAGCGCCAGCCACAGGGCAACGGCGTGGTCGGCCACCTCTTCGGTGCAGTAGTCACGCACGTTGGTGACGAGAATGCCTTTCCGCGTCGCCGCGTCGACGTCGACGATGTCGACACCGATACCAAAGCGGGCAATCACGCGGCAGCGCTGCATGCGCGCGATGGTCGCGGCGCCGACGCGGGCATATTGATTCATAATGGCATCGCAATCGCGGGCCTCGTCGAACAGCTCCTCCTCGGACTTGGCCTGCAGGCCGACGACGCGGGCGCCGGCCGCCTCCAGAATCGCCCGCTCGATGTCGAGGTCGCCGTAGTCGTAGTCGGTGATGACGACCTTGGGTTTCGCCGACATGGCCGCTCCCCCCTCAGACATAGGCGCCTGCCGAATAAGTGAGCTCGTACGAATGGCTGTAGAGCTCGATGATGTTGCCGAACGGGTCCTCGCAGTAGACCATCCGGTACGGCTTTTCGCCGGGGTAGTAGTAGCGCACCTGTTTCATTCGTTGGCGGCCGCCGAGCGTCTCGATCAGCTTGACCCGCTCCTCAAGGTCGGAATCCTGCAGGCACAGGTGGAACAAGCCGGGACGCCAATACTCGAACGGCTTCTGCTCGGGCCGGGTGTTGGGGAACTCGAACAGCTCGATGCCGACGCGGTCGCCGGTGGCCATGTGAGCGATACGGAAGCTGCCCCAGCCGGGACCGAACACATCGTCGCACATCTGGCCGATGGCGCTGTCGTCATGTCGAATCTCAGTCGGCGGCATGATCACGTAGAAACCGAACGCCTTGGAGTAGAACTCGACGGCCTTGTCGAGGTCAGGCACGGTGATACCGACGTGGGAAAACGTGATGGCGGTCATTGGGCTTTCCTTCCTTCACGATCTTCTCGCGCGACACGTGGCATGGACGACGCAACAGAAACGAGAACGCGACCGAGCTCACCTCGCCACATGTCGATGCCAACCGCGATCACGATAATTGCGCCGAGAACTATGTTCTGGGTGGAGGTCTGCACTGCATTGAGATTGAGACCGTTCTGGACAATGGTCACCGTTAGTGCACCGAACAGCGTGGCAATCATGTCGCCGCGACCACCAGCCAGACTGGCGCCGCCGATGACGGCGGCGGCAATGGCGGTAAGCTCGAGCCCGACACCGTAGTTGGGCGATCCCGAATTCAGACGCGCAGCCATCAACACGGCCGCCACTCCGGCCATGAGCCCGGCGAGGATGAATGCGTAAAGCTGGACGCGCCGAACCTTGATGCCGGAGAGGCGCGCGGCGTTGGCATTGCCGCCGACGGCGTAGATGGAGCGGCCGATGCGGGTGTGGCGCATCAGCCAGTGGGCGGCGGCGAAGAAAACGACGATGTAGATCAGCGGCAGCGGGACGCCGAGCAGCTTGCCGTAGAAAAGCGGTTCGAGGCGATTGGAGGCCTCGAACACCGGCGAGCCATTGTTGAACGTGAAGGCAAGGCCGCGGTAAGCGCTGAGGCCGGCGAGCGTGGTGATGAAGGCGGGAATTCTGAGATAGGCGGTTATGGCGCCGTTGATCAGGCCGATGACGGCGCCGGCGAGGAGGGTAAGGACGATCGCCGGCCAGAAGCCGACTCCCCAGAACTTCAGCATCATGGCGAGCAGCATCGTCATCAGCGCGATCGCCGAGCCGGGGCTCAAGTCGATGCCGCCGACGATGATGACCGCGGTCGAGCCGATCGCGATTAGGGCGACGATGCTGACCTGGAGGGCGAGGTTGTTGAGATTGCCGTGCGTAAGAAAGCGGTCGGTCGTCAAGCTGACGATCAGCGCGACGATCAGCGTGGCGATCGCCGGTCCGGTAACCGGAAGCGAAAACAAGCGTCTCATGCCGATTGCCGCCTTTCCTCGGGGCCGGTCAACAGATCCGCCTTGCTGACGTCCCTCGCCTCGGCGATCCGCACGATGCGTCCGCGCCGCACGATTGCCACGCGATCTGACATGGCGAGCAACTCCTTGTCATCCGAACTGATCAGAATGACTCCCTTGCCGGCTGCAGTCAGCTCATTGATCAGGCGGTAGATCGCCACCTTGGTCCCGACGTCGATGCCCTTGGTCGGCTCGTCGAGAATGAAGACATCCGCGCGAGTGTTGAGCCAGCGCGCCACCAGAATCTTCTGCTGGTTGCCACCGGACAGGTGGTCGACCAACTCGGACTCGGCGATCCGGTCGACCTGCAGCCGGCGGATGAGATCGCCACTCACCTGACGTTCGCGCCTGAGATCGAGCCAAAGGCCATGGTCGAAATCACCGAGACTCGCGACGCTGATGTTCTGCGCCCCTGTGAAATTGAAGAAGAGGCCGTCGATGTTGCGATTCTCGGTCAGCAACGCGATGCCGGCGCCGATGGCTTGCCACGGAGTGTGCAGCGCAACGGCCTCGCCACGCACGTAGACTTCGCCGGCGACGATCGGTTCGACCCCGAACAGAGCGCGGGCGACGGCGCTGCGACCGGAGCCGAGGGTGCCGCCGAGGCCGAGAACCTCGCCGCGATGAAGCGTGAAAGTCACGTCGCGCAGCCCGCGCTCGGTCGAGATACCGCGCACGTCGAGCAGTGGCTCGCCGCCGCCACCGTGGACCTTGGGGTACTGCTCCTCGACATCTCTGCCGATCATCAGCGAAATGATCGCATTGACGTCGAGTGGCGTCTGCCCGGCTACACTGACGACACGGCCGTTCCGCATGACGGTGACCACTTCGCAGAGATCGACCACCTCATCGAGGCGATGAGAGATGTATAGGATTGCCGCGCCGCGACTGCGCGCGCGGCGGAGAAGATCGTGAAGATGGGCGATCTCCGCAATTCCGAGTGCCGTCGTGGGCTCGTCCAGGACGATGACGCTTGCATTGGCCGCCATCGCCTTGGCGATCTCGACGAGCTGCTGTTGGGCAACGGGCAGCTCACCGACGACCGCGTCCGGCGGGATGTCGAGCTCGAGGTCGGCGAGCACCCGGCCGGCGGCCTGGCGCATGGAGCGCCAGTCAATGTTGCTCGCATTGCCCGGCCACCGGCCAAGAAACACGTTCTCGGCGACCGTCATCTCGGGTACCAGCGAGAACTCCTGAAACACCGTCGCGATGCCGAGCGAGCGAGCGGCGAGGGTGTTGTGGAGGACGACCGGGGCGTTGCCGTTGAGGATGGTGCCGGAATCAGGCTGGTGGGCACCCGACAATGTTTTGATCAGCGTCGACTTGCCACTGCCGTTTTCACCCACCAGCCCATGAATCTGACGGCGCCGCAGCTCAAGCGAGACCTTGTCATTCGCCGCGACGGGGCCGAAGGTCTTGGTGATGTCCTTCAGCTGCCAGGCGATATCATCGGCGGCATCCATGCGCGGCTCGGGCGTTCGCGACGGGGATATGGCGGATCGCGGCGCTGCGGCCGCGATCCACCATCGTTATTCCGATTCCAGATTTCAATACTTCTTTGAAGGCTTCGGATAGAGCGTCTCCGGATGGCGGAGCACCTCAAGAACATTGCTCTTGTCGATGATGCGTGTCGGGGTCTCCACCCATCCTCCGGGGAACTTGTTGTCGAGCACGTCGGCCGCGACCCTGAGGGCGATCTGGCCCATGACGTAGGGCGTGGTGTCGACGGTCGCCGTCACGGTGCCGGCAGCGATCGGCTCGAGGCCGGCACCGGTGTCGCCGTCATTGCCGAACAGTAGGAGATCGGACCTGCCGAGGGCCTTGGCCGCCTGGGCGGCACCGAGGATCTCATAGTCGTTGGCGGCGAAGATCAGGTTGATTTCGGGATGCGCCTGCAGCATGTCCATCGCCGCGGCATTGCCGCCCTCGACGTTCCATTTGCCGTCGAGGCTTGCGACGATCTTCAGCTTCGATCCCTTGATCGCATCTTCAAAACCGCCGACCCGTTCGGTCGAATCGTATCCCGGCTGGCCTTCCAGGATGCCAACATTCATCGCCTTGTCACCGACCAGCTTGAGCGCGTATTCGCCTTCCTTGTGAGTGCCGCCGCGCTCCGAATAGCCGACCACCGCATGCACGGGACTGGGGAAATTCGGGATGTCGGAATTGACGACTATCACCGCGATGCCGGCATCGACCGCGCGTTTGATCAGCGGCGCGGCAGCGTGTTCGTCGTGGGTGTGCATGATGATGGCCTGCACGCCCTGGGTGATCACATCCTGAAACATGCCCATCTGGCCGTTGATGTCGGCTCCGCTCTGGGGAGCGAGCATGAAGGTGTTGATGCCGCGCTTGGCCGCCTCGGCTTTGATGCCTTCGCCGATGGCGATGTAGTAGTTGAATTCCGTCGCCGGCGGCATGTAGGCGATGCGGGCCCCTTTC
>CAZSWL010000309.1:0-18102 GCA_964610725.1 uncultured Bauldia sp. | reverse complement strand
CCGTACGTCAGGTTCCCCGCCCAGTTGGCGCTGAACGTTTCGGTCGTGGTCGTCGCCGCTTGCGGTCCTTCTGCGGCCGCTCTCGTTCAGGCTTGATACTACCCCGCGAGCACACGTTCGGTCGGAATGGTGATCTTGACCAGCGTGCCCTAGTCGATGGCGCTGTCGATCTCGAGCCTGGCCCGGTTGGCCTCGACCAGCGCCTTGGTCAGCGGCAGGCCGAGGCCGGTGCCCTTGTCGCCGCCCTCTTTCGCCGCCGCCACCTGGCGGAACGGCTTCATCGCCGTGTCGATGTCCTTCTCCGACATGCCGATGCCGGTGTCGCGGATGCGCACCACCACCTCGCCCGACGGCTCAAGCGTGCTCGAAACGATCACCTGGCCGCCGGGTCGGGTGAACTTGATGGCGTTCGACAGCAGGTTGAGCAGAATCTGCCGGAACGAGCGGCGGTCGGCGACGATGTCGGGCACGTCGACCGACAGTGAGGTGCGGATGATGATGCGCTGGCGGTTGGCCTGCGGCTGCATGAGGGCGACGCACTCCTGAATGGCGCCGTTGACCGGCAGCGACTCGAACGACAGGTCGAGCTGGCCCGCCTCGATCTTCGACAGGTCGAGCAGATCGTTGATCAGGCTCATCAGGTGGGCGCCCGACTTGTGGATGTCGCCGAGGTAGGTGCGGTAGCGCTCGTTGCCGATCGGCCCGAAGCGTTGCTCCATCATCACTTCGGCGAAGCCGATGATGGCGTTGAGCGGCGTGCGGATTTCATGGCTGACCTTGGCCAGAAATTCCGACTTCTGCACGTTGGCGACCTCCGCCGCGTGGCGCGCCGCCGTCAGCTCCTCCTCGACCGTCTTCCAGTAGGTGATATCGCGCAGCACCGCGCAGAACTTGCCGGATTCACCGATCCGCCCCATGGTCATGAACAGCGGGATGAGACCGCCCTGCGGCACGCTGCCGATCACCTCGCGGCCGTCGTTGAGCACGCTGGCAACCCCGTTGGCGGCGAGCCCATCGAGGTAATCGAGCGCCGGCTTGCCGCTTTCCTCGGCGAACAGCTCGGTGAACGGATGACCGATCAGGCCACCGGCCTCGACCCCGAACAGCGCCTCGGCGGCCCGATTCATGGCGCCGATCGTTCCCGCGCGATCGACGACGAGGACGCCATCGGTGGCGGTGTCGAGAATGGCATCGAGCTCGTCGGCCCTGGCCTGGGCTGCTGCCAGCTTTTCGACCAGCCCCGCGGTGCGTTCCTTGCCACCGCGCGGCGCGATCGTCAGCATCAGCGCGCTCGCCGCGCCCCACTGCACCGTGTTGAGGCGGGCGGTGACGTGAATGACGGCGCCGTCACGCCGGCGCGCGGTCAGGCTCCCCGCTTCGCCGATCGGCTCCCGCGTCCAGTCCTTGCCGCGGCCGGGAAACATGGCGCCGAGGCCGCCGGCGGCGGCAAATTCCTCGACGCTGGCATGGCCGAGCAGGTCGAGCAGCGCCCGGTTGGCGAAGAGGAGCCGCTCCTCGCGGGTGATCGCGATGCCGACCGGCAGCAGATCGAGCAGGCGGCTGTCGATCGACACGGCCGCGGTGTGCGCCGGCGGCGGTTGTGCCGGCCGCTTCGCGCCCGCTCTGTCATTCGCTTGCGGGCGCTCGCCGCCCTTGCCGGCTGCCAATGCCTCTGCGATCCGCCGGAAGGCGTCCGCCTCGCTGCCCGACAGGCGCTCGGGCGTGCGCGTCGTCGACGGGCTCCCCGGCAGGCGGATCACATTCGAGGCCTGCCCGGCAGCGGCGCCTTCCGCCACCTCGTCGGCGCCGCTGGCGGGCGCTTCCTCGACGCTCATGCGTGCCGCGTCGTCGAGGTCGGCGGTCTGGCCGGCGCCGGCCGGCGCCTCCTCGCCGGCGTCCGGCAAGGGCGCCGTCTGCGCCGTCGCGCTCCTCAGATCGGACAGGCGCATGGCGGCCACCCGTTCGTCGGCGCGCCGCTCGCCCGGACGGCAGCGGCCGAACCCGCGGAAGCCGGTGGAGGCGCCGGCCGGCGACGGCAGCGGCAAGCCGGTGAGGTCGACCGCGATGCGCGCGCCGCCCTCGGCGAGCGGCCAGTAGACGGTCGCCGTCCATGGCACCGGACTGGCGAGGGCGGCGTCGACGGCGCCGTCTGGATCGAGATCGAGGAGCGCCGCGACCGCGCCCCAGGTCTTGCCGATGACGGCGGCGTTATCGGCACCGACCGCCGTGGCGAGGTCGGGCGAAACGAAAGTGAATCGGCGATCGCCGTCGGTTTGCCACGTGAAGGTGGCGGTGGGCTCCGGCTTCGCCACCGGCGCCTCGAGCGGCTTGTCGGCGGCCGGCAGTGGGGCGGGAGGCACCGCATCGGCCGCCGTTTCGAGCGCCACGGGCTCGCGCTCGGGTTCGACCTTGCGGCTCCTCGGCGCCCCCCCGACGATCAGATGACACGGCCCGGCGGCGTCGAAGCGCACCACGGTCACCGCGCGCTCCTCGTCGCCGACGACGAGCGCCAGCTCCGCCAGCCCCTTGCCGGACCGGTCGGCGGAGGCCACGAGCGCATCGATGCGACGATCCGAGGCCGGCGCGGCGAACCCCGGCGAGGCCGCCAGAATTTTGCCACCCGGTCCCGCCACCGCCACCGGCCGTGCTTCGCTCGCCATCGCCGCAACCAGACGCTCCGCCCGTCCCGTCAGCGATTCGGCCGTTGCGGCTGCGGCGGCGACGGCAAGGATGGCGACCGTGCCATCGGCGAGATTGAGCCGTTGGCAGGCTGCCGGCAGCGTCACCAGGTTGACGCCGAAGCCGACCCGCAGGATTTCCAGCCGCGCCCGATCGGAGGGCAGTAGCCTGGCCAGCCGCGCGCATTGCCCCTTGAGCGGATTGAGCGCGGAGATCGGCTGAGCCAGCAAATCGTCGATGGCGCGCTTGCCAAAGAAGGCGGTGCCGGCGACGTTGGCCCACAGCAACCGCGTCCCATCGCCGGCGCAAACGAAAGCCGGACGCGGATCGAGCAGCGCCGCGCCGACCGCGTCGACTGCGGCAAGCTCAAGATAGGTGCGCATCGTCCCGTCCATGGGGCCCATCGTGCGGCCGCGCAAACCCTTTTCGTTGCCACGTCTCCGGTGTTAATGGTCCGTTAATACCGCTATGCGGCAGGTCGGTCCACGCGCCTTGCCGGGTCGACACGGAGAACCATTGCAGCAGGGTTAACGACTAGCCTCAGCCGGCGTAGGATGGCCTTATTGTAGCTGCTGAAAAGGAGGATGCTGATCATGGCGACGCCATTCGAAATTCCCGACCAGGTGCGTGAAATGGCCAATCAAAGCGTCGGCCAGGCGCGCAATGCCTTTACCCAGTTTCTCGACGCCACCCGCAAAGCGGTTGCCGCCGCTGAAACCTCGAGCCGCTCGCTTGGCGACAGCGCCGCCGATGTCAATCGCCAGACCCTCGCCTTCATCCAGGACAACATTGCCGCCTCCTTCGATCTGGCGCAGCAGCTGGTCAAGGCACGCACCATCGAAGAAGTGACCGCCCTCCAGCAGGACTTCGTCAAACGCCAGGTGAGCGCTGCCAGCAAGCATGGCCAGAGCCTGGGCGAGGCGGTGGGCAGGGCTACCCCTGGTAAGGCGAAAAGGTAGCCCGCCAGGGCTCAGCGGCCGCTTCTGGGAGTGCGACATTGTGCATTGCAACAAAATTGTTGCAATGCACAAGAAGGCGCACTATATAAGCGTTAACGGATCGGCATTTTCGCCGAACGTGCGCTGTGCGCGCCAGGTGCGCGCCATAAGAATCCAAGGAAGATAGCCATGACCACCACCAGCAAAACCTCCAAGTCGGCAAAGACGCCCGCCGCGGCTACGCCGTTCGAGGCGTGGAGTATGCCGGCCCCGACGTTCGAGTTTCCGAACGCTTTTCGCGAGTTCGCTGAGAAGTCGGTATCGCAGGCGCGCGAAGCCTATGCCAGGATGAAGTCCGCCGCCGAGGACGCTACCGATCTGGTCGAGGGGACCATCGAAACGGCACGTGAGGGTGCTTTTGCCATCGGAGTGAAGGCGCTCGATGCGGCCAAGTCGAACAGTGACGCGTCCTTCGCCCATGCTCGCGAGTTGCTCGGCGCCAAGACGATGGCCGAGGTCATCGAGTTGCAAAGCAGCTTCGCCCACAGCCAGCTTGAGGCTGTCGTGGCCCAGGTTAAGGAGCTGCAGGAGATGAGCGGCAAGCTGTTTGCCGAGACCACCAAGCCGGTGACTGAGACCGTCGAGAAGACGTTTAAGCAAGTCAGGGTCGCCTGAACGGTACAGTGGCGACCAGCCGACGCAGCGGCCCGGAACGTGCCACGTTCCGGGTCGTTTTGCTTTGCGGCGCGGCGGCCGCCGGCGCTGCCTTCGCGCTTGAACGGTTCCGCCAATTTCCCTAGGTTCGCCGCCGACGTGCAGCCGTAGCTCAGTTGGTAGAGCGGCGGATTGTGGATCCGTAGGTCGCTGGTTCGAGCCCAGCCGGCTGTACCAGTCCTCCCAACAGATTGCGCAGCCAGCCCGCCGGTGGACGCCTCGGGTCCACGCGGCGTGCTTGCAAAGTACAATTTTCCGAAAAGCTGACGTTTATTGTCGCTGTGGCGATAATAATTTGTTCTGAAATACGACGTCACGCAAGCATTAGTAAAATGATAATAACTTATACGCGAACATGGCGACAACTGAACGCATTGGCTGTAACTCCTCGCCCAGTTGGCCAGCTACATGACCAAACCAAGCCAGCAAGTTGTGCCGCGCGCGGACGGCCGCCGTGGTGGCGTTGTGGATCCTTCCGCCACCGGCCGCCGACCCGTCCCGCAGCATCGACCTGCCGATGATGCGAGGGCTCGTCGCCGCGCGATCGCGGCTCCGGCAGCGGCCTCGGCCCGGCGGCCTTGATGGGCAACGCCGGGCGCCAACGTCTCAGCATTCTGGTGATCGACCGCGATCCGCGCGGCCGCCACGTGGCAGAATCGGCCCTGCGGAAAGCGGCGGCCGATCCGGACCTCGACGTCGAGGTCGACTCTGTCGCCTCGCTGGCGCAGGGCCTCGACCGGCTTCGTCAGGCGGTCCGCGATATCGACGTCGTCCTGCTCGATCTCGACCTGCCCGACGCCAGCGGTCTCGGCGGTTTGCGCGAGATACGCAGCGCCAATCCCAACACGCCGGTCATCGTCCTGTCCGGGCTCAGCGACCTTGCCGTCGCCACCGAGGCTCTAGCCAGCGGCGCCGGCGATTTTCTCGACAAGGGCGAGATCGACCCGCGCACCTTTTTGCGCGCGATTCGCTACGCCATCGCGCGCAAATGCGGCGAGGCCGAGCTGATCCGCCTCGCCCATACCGATCCGCTGACCGGATTGCTCAACCGGCGGGCCTTCTTCGAGCGGACCGAGAACGCGCTGGCACAGGCGCGGCGCTCGCGGCTTGCCTGCGCCGTGATCATGTTCGATCTCGATCGGTTCAAGGAGATCAACGACGTGTTCGGCCACAAGGCCGGCGATGACCTGCTGGCGGCCGTCGCCGCCCGGCTGCGCGGCAACCTGCGCACGACCGACAGCTGCGGCCGCATGGGCGGCGACGAATTCGCCGTCCTTGCCCCCAATCTCAAGTCGGCCGGCGACGCCATGGAGATCGCCGAAAAGATCATAGACCTGGTCAATTCGATCGGTGAGATCGACGACGTGCGCATCGACCTGAGAATCAGCGCCGGCATCTCGGTGTTTCCCATGGACAACAGCGACGCCCGCGGCCTGCTCTCCCATGCCGACATGGCGATGTACAAGTCCAAGGCCGGCAGGCGCGGCACGGTCAACTTCTACGACGCCGGCATGGACGCTTCGGTGAAGGAGCGCCGCGCCCTCAAGCGCAAGCTGCGCGACGACATCGACGGCGACGGCTTCTTCCTGCACTACCAGCCGATCGTCGACGCCATGACCGGCGCGGTGATCGCCGCCGAGGGCCTCGCCCGCTGGCGCCAGTCCGACGACCGCATCATCTTGCCGGATTTGTTCATTCCGCTGGCCGAAGAGTCCGGGGTGATCGCTCCGCTGGGCAGCCGTCTGCTGGCCCAGGCCTGCACGTGCCTGCGCGCCCTGGCCGACAGCAAAAAGCCGTTTGTGCCGATCTCGCTCAACGTCTCGACCAGCGAATGTCGCGATCCCGGCTTCGCGCTCCGCCTGATCACGGCGATCGAACGCTTCCAGGTACCCCCCGGCGTGATCAACATCGAGATAACCGAGACCAAGGTCATCCAGAACGTGCAGGTCACCCGCGACAACCTTGCGCTGCTCAGGCGGTACGGCGTCGGCGTCCACATGGACGATTTCGGAACCGGCTACACGTCTTTGTCGCTGTTGCGCGACTTGCCGCTTGACGCCCTCAAGATCGATCGCAGCTTCGTGTGCGATATCGGCAAGGTCGCCAGTTGCGAGCCGGTGGTCGAGATGATCGTCGACCTTTCCAGAAAGCTGGGCTTCACCACCATCGCCGAGGGTGTCGAAACCCGCGAGCAGGCCGAGATTCTTCGCCAGATCGGCGTCACCGGCCTGCAGGGCTTCTATTTTTCGCGACCGGTCCCGACCGAGCAGTTCACCGCCATGCTCGGCAAGCCGTCGCTGGTTGCCTGAGCCGGCCGCTCAGAAACGGTAGCCGGTCCGGTCGAGAAACAGCTTCAGCCGCTGCGGAAACTTCAGCACCTTGAGGTCGCGCCTGGGACATTTTTCCGGCTCGCCGCCGGTCATGCACACCGCTTCACCGGGATCGGCGGCGAAGTTCCAGTGGGCGTTGAGTTCGGCCCAGGCGGCCGCCCCTTCGCCGACCCGCACCTTTTGCGCCAGCCACCCCGCCAGAAATCCCGGTGACGTCCACCGCTCGGCCGGATCGGCGTTGTCCTCGATCTGGGCGAGCCAGTCGCGTTGGGCGGCGAGATAGCGCGCATCGCCTGACACGTCGACCACCTTGCCGGCGCGTACCGTGTAGATCGCCAGCGGCGCCGCGCTGCACGCGTAGCAATCGAACCGGTAGAGGAAGCGGTTGTCGACGGTGGCGATCTCGGCAACGCCGTCGTCGTCGAGGTCGTGCAGATAGTCGCCACCGCCGTCGAAGTCGCCGACCGGCAACGCCGTCCATTTGCCGGCGACCTCGCTGGCGACGATGATCGTGCTGCAGCAATGGGCGCCGCCGGAGTAGCTGGAGAACACCACCTCGGGATAACGATTGCCGGGGTCGATCTCGGCGATGCTCGCATCCGCCGCCGGCGTGTCGAAGCCGGAGCCGACACCCACCGTCTCGAGCACGTCGTGGCCGTCGACGGTGACCTTGAGCACCGGCACGTCGACGTCGCGCTCGATCGCCGGACGTCGCTCCATGGTTATGGTCGCGGTCACCGCGCCGGAAGTGACCGATGCGCTGGTCGCACCCTGCGCAAATTCGGTCGTCGGGAACTCCGGCTGCGGCTGGTTGGAATCGGAGCCGGCCGCCGGCTCGGCGACGAACAGCGCAACCAGCACAGCGCCAAGCAGACGTGCGCTTTTCGCCGACAACTGGTCCATGGTGTGCCTCGCTGGAGTACTCTAGCGCGAGCCGGCGCGCGGAGAAAACTGGAACTAGCGAGCGCCGCCGCCCCTCTGCTACGCTGAAATTGTGACGTGATCGGAGCCGACATGCCGCAGAGCGCCTTCAAATCCATTCGTCTCGATCTTGCCCGCACGCCCGAGTTTCCCGAGGGCAGCAGCCACCATTTCTATCGGTTCGTCGCGCCGCTCGACGGCGACGGCCACCTCGACGCGAAAGCGTGGAAGCATCATCGCGAGCGCTGCCGGGTGGTGCGCTCGTGGGGCGGCCAGGAGGAGGAGGACATCGGCCATCTGGTTCATCGGCCGGGCGGCAGCTGGGGCTTTCATTACGACCTGGAGGGCGGGGAGGGTGACGAAGCCGGCTACCGGCTGGGCAGTCACCGCTTCGCCCTCGGCGAGTACGTCTCGATCCGGGACGACAAGGGCGACCTCTACACCTTCCGCGTCGTCTCGGTGACCGACGCATGAGGCGCGCCGCGGCCTGGGCGGCCGTCGCCCTGGCGATTGCCGGGACGACGGCGGCGTTAGCCCAGCCGCTCGGCGATCCGCAGAGAGGGCTTGCCTACGCCATCGACAATTGTGCCGAATGTCACGCCGTCCAGCTGGGCGATCATGACAGTCCCGACTATGCCGCGCCTCCCTTCCAGGAGATCGCCGACACCCCGGGCATGTCGGAGGTCGCCTTCGTCGCCTTTTTCCAGACCCCGCACCCCTCGATGCCCAACCTGATCGTTCCCGCCGACGACGCCCGCGACCTGATCGCCTACATGCTCACGCTCGCGGACTGATGCGCCGGTGGCAGTCCGCAACCCGCCGGTACCAGCGCCCGGCCAGCTGACCTTCCGGCCGGTCACGGCGGCTTCCCGCGCCGACTTCGAAACCCTGTTCTCGGCGCCCGGTGCGCCGAAATACTGCTGGTGCATGGTGTGGCGGCGCACGCCGGCCGAAGCCAAACACCGCGACGGAGCAAGTCGCAAGCGCCAGATGCTGCAGCGGATCGCTGCCGGGGTTGCGGTCGGGTTGCTGGCCTATCGCGGTGACGAGCCGGTCGCGTGGGTCTCGATCGCGCCGCGCGGGACCTACCGCGAGCTCGGCGGACCGCCAGCGCGCCCCGGTGAGGTCATCTGGTCGATCGTCTGCTTTTTCGTACTGCGTCGTTTGCGTGGGCGCGGCATGGCGCGCCGGCTGATCGCCGCCGCGGTCGATCACGCGCGACACGCCGGCGCCACCGTCGTCGAAGCCTATCCGGTTGGCGAGGCCGCGCCGAGCTACCGCTTCATGGGCCTGGTGTCGGTGTTCGCCGATGCGGGTTTCCGCGAGATCGGCCGTGCCGGCACGCGCCGTCACGTCATGCGGCGGGCAATCGGCGGGATCGAACAACCACGGCGGTCGCGCGGCCAATCGCGAAAGAAGCCGTTCGCCGACGATTGACCGGGCGCGCTGCGCATCTAGTTCATCAATTGTGCCCGGTGGTGCTGGGGGGCTTCAGTCGCAGACATTCCTCGTCGCTCGGGCCGGGCGGTTCGGGCCGCGTTCACCGGACAGGCCGACGCGGGGCTTTTCCACCGGATGCGGCAGGCGTTCACCGGCTAGGCCGCGCTCACAGCAGGCTGCCCTGCGAGCCGTCGTCCGGGCGCCGCTTGCGGCGAGGCGCCGCCGGCCCGGCGGCGATCGCGGCGACGTGGCCGTCGTGAAACTCGATGTCGAGTTGGGCGCCGCTTTTCACCGCGGCCGCGGAGCGCACCGGTTCGCCGGCGGCCGCGCTGACCAGGGCGAAACCGCGCTCGAGCACGCTGCGGTAGGACAGCGCGTCCAAGAGCTTGGCGGCGGCGGCGAGCCGCGCGCTGGCGCGTTCGATGCGGCCGGCAACAAGAAGCGCCGCCCGGCTGCCGAGCCCGGTGACCCGGCCTTCGGCGCGGCCGATGGCGTGATCGAGGCTTGCCGGCGAAAGCCGACCGGCCAGGCGCTCGAAGCCGGTGCGATGGACCCTGGCGTTGGCGAGTAGCGCCGCCCCGATCCGATTGGCGAGCTCGTCGAACACCCGCCGCGGCATGGCAAGCAGGTCGTCGGCCCGCGGCAGTGCCCGCGCGGCGGCCCGTGCCTCGCGCCGCCCCGCCTCGATCCGCCTCAGCATCGCGGCGATCAGCCGGCCGGCGGACTGCTCGACATTGGCGATCAGATCGGAACGGACCGGCACCGCCATTTCCGCCGCCGCCGTCGGCGTCGGTGCCCGCCGGTCGGCGGCGAGGTCGATGAGCGTGAAGTCGGTCTCGTGGCCGATAGCCGAGATCAGCGGGATGGCGGAGGCCGCCGCCGCCCTGACCACGTTCTCCTCGTTGAAGCTCCACAGGTCCTCGAGGCTGCCACCACCGCGCGCTACGATCAGGAGATCGGGGCGGGGAAGCGGCCCGCCGGCGGCGAGACGGTTGAATCCGTCGATCGCGGCGGCCACTTCCGCCGCCGAGCTCTCGCCCTGCACCCTGACCGGCCACACCACCACCCGGGTCGGGAAACGCTCGCCGAGCCGGTGCAGGATGTCGCGGATCACCGCTCCCGTCGGCGAGGTGACAACGCCGATCACCCGCGGCAGATAGGGCAGGGGCACCTTGCGCGCCTCGGCAAACAGGCCTTCCGCCGCGAGCGCCTTGCGCCGTGCGTCGAGCAGCGCCATCAGCGCTCCGACCCCGGCCGGCGCCAGCGCGTCGATGACGATCTGATATTTCGACTGGCCGGCGAAGGTGGTGAGCCGCCCGCTGGCGACCACCTCGATGCCCTCCTCCGGCTTGAACTTGAGCCGTTGCAGGGTCGAGCGCCACACCACCGCCTCCAGCCGGGCGTTCTGGTCCTTCAGGGCGAAATAGGCGTGTCCGGAGGCATGGGCTCCGCGGTAGCCGGAGATCTCGCCGCGCACGCGCACGTAGCCGTAGGCGTCCTCGACCGTGCGCTTAAGGGCGGCGGAGATTTCCGAGACGGTGTATTCGGCGACGTTGGCGGTGGCTTCGGCCATGGCGACAACAGGTGCAATCTCAGCCCGCAGCGGTCAAGAGTGAGGGCGCCCGGCCTTGCCGGCCGCCTGCCTTCGGCCTATCCGGACGCCATGACCGGCTTCGATTTTACCGCCAAACGCCTGTTCGTGCGGGCGCCGCTGTCAGCCGGCGGCGTCATCGACCTCGACCGCGATCAGGTGAACCGTCTGACCAACGTGCTGCGGCTGAAGGCCGGCGACGGCATTCTCGCCTTCAACGGCCGCGACGGTGAATGGACGGCACGTCTGGTGGAGGCCGGGCGCCGGCGCTGGCGGCTGGAGGTGGTCGCGCGGGCGCGGGTGCAGACGCCGGCCCCCGACCTCCACTACCTGTTCGCCCCGCTGCGCCAGGCGCGGCTTGACTACATAGTGCAGAAGGCGGTCGAGATGGGTGTCGGCCGCCTGTCGCCTGTGCTGACCCGCCACGGCCAGGTCGTCCGCCCGGGCCACGCTCGCATGGCCGCCAACGCCGTCGCCGCCGCCGAGCAGTGCGGCATCCTGTCGATCCCGGTGATCGACGAGCCGGTCTCGCTCGCCACCGTCCTCGACACCTGGAGCGCGCGCCAACCCGGACGCCGCCTCGTCTTTTGCGACGAGGGCGCCGCCGACGCCGATCCGCTGGCGATCCTTGCCGGGCTTGCCGCGGGCTCGCTCGCCGTCCTGGTGGGTCCGGAAGGCGGCTTTGCCGGCGAGGAGCGCGCACGTCTCAACCGACTCGACTTCGTTACCGCTCTGCCGCTCGGCCCGCGCATCCTGCGCGCCGACACCGCCGCGGTCGCCGCCCTGGCGCTGGTTCAGGCGGCGCTGGGGGATTGGCGGCGAGCGCCTCCCGCCCCACATTGAGGCTCGCGTTCCGCCCATTTGCCGGTCACCTGTGCCACCGCTAAGGTGCCCGCCCTGCTTCGCCGGAAAGACACTCCCACATGGCCCGCGACGCCTCCGATGCGACGCCGATCGAATCGCGTGATCAGCTCGTCCACGCTTTGGAAAGCGGCAGCAAGCCGCCGTCTGAGTGGCGGGTAGGGACCGAGCACGAGAAGTTCGGCTTCACCCTCGACGGCCACGCGCCGGTACCCTACGAAGGGCCGCACGGCATCCGCCGCATGCTCGAGGCCATGGCCGGGCTGCTCGGCTGGCAGCCGATCGAGGACGACGGCCGCATCATCGGGCTCACCGACCCGCTCGGCCTCGCCGCCATCTCGCTGGAGCCGGGCGGCCAGTTCGAGCTTTCGGGCGCCCCGCTCGCCACCATCCACCAGACCTGCCGCGAGGTGAACTCCCATCTCGCCCAGGTGCGCGAGTGCGCCGCGCCTCTCGGCATCGGCTTCCTCGGCATCGGTTTCTCGCCGAAATGGACGCTGGCCGAGACACCGCGCATGCCCAAGTCGCGTTACGCCATCATGAGCCGCTACATGCCGAAGGTGGGCGGCCACGGCCTCGACATGATGTATCGGACGTGCACGATTCAGGCGAATCTCGACTTTTCCGGCGAGGCCGACATGGTCAAGAAGATGCGCGTCGGCTTGGCGCTGCAGCCGGTGGTCACCGCGCTGTTCGCCAACTCGCCGTTCAGCGAGGGCCGGCCCAACGGCTACCGGTCGTTACGCTCGGCGGTGTGGCTCGACACCGATTCAGATCGCACCGGCATGCTGCCGATTGCCTTCGAGGACGGCTTCGGCTTCGAGCGTTACGTCGACTGGGCGCTCGACGTGCCGATGTATTTCGTCAAGCGCGGACAGACCTATCACGACGTCGCCGGCGCTTCGTTCCGGGCGCTGCTGGCCGGCGAGCTCGATCAGTTGCCCGGCGAGCGCGCCACCCTGTCGGACTGGGACAACCATCTCACCACCATCTTCACCGAGGTCCGCCTTAAGCGTTTCCTCGAGATGCGCGGCGCCGACGGCGGCAACGGCCGCCTCATCTGCGCCGTGCCCGCCCTGTGGGTCGGGCTCCTCTACGATTCGGTGTCGCTGGACGGCGCCTGGGAAATCGTCAAGGACTGGACGGAAGCCGAGCGCCAGGCCCTGCGCCGCGCCGTGCCGCTGACCGCTCTTGACACTCCGCTGCGCAACCGTACCGTCCGTGACGTTGCCCGCGACGTGCTGGCGCTGGCCTACGACGGGCTCGGCCGCCGCGACAACGAGAACGAGGAAGGCCTCGACGAGACGATCTTCTTGTCGGCGCTCGACGAGATTGTCGCCACCGGCATGGCGCCGGCCGATCGCGTCCTTGCCGAGTATACCGGCGAGTGGAGCGGCGATATCGACAGGATATTCACCAGATACGCATACTAAGAGCGCCGGCCGGTTTGACTCTGGTCAAGGCGGCCGCCCACGCGAGGCGTGAATTGACCGTCTGTCAACCGCGGCGAGGAGCCCGTCACATGAAGAAAACGACCAGTTCAATCGCCGACATGCACGTCGTCGTCGACCTTGCCGGAGAACGTCGCGCGGTCGCCATTGCCGCTGACCTCGCCGGGCGCCTCGACGCCCATCTGAGCGGGGTGGCGCTGGCGGTCGAGCCGCTCATCCCTGCCTACACCATGGCGGCGCCGGTGCCGACCGACTTCATCGTCGAGGCCCGCGAGCGGGCGCTGGCCGACGCCCGCACGGCGGCCGCCGCCTTCGAGGCGACCGCCACGGCCGCCGGCGTGCCGTTTGCTTCGCGCACCGTCGAATCGATCGCCGGCGAAGGCTTCATGAGCACCGTCCACGATCTCCGCCTCAGCGATCTCGTTGTGATCGGTCAGGACGATCCCGACCGCTCCGAGCCCCTGCGCTCGGCGCTGATCGAGGCCATCCTGTTCGAGGCGGTCGCGCCGACGCTGATTATCCCGTACACCGGCGTGGTCGAATTCAAGACCGGGCGGGCGATCATCGCCTGGGACGGCAGCGCCCAGGCCACCCGCGCCGTGCGCGCGGCGTTGCCGCTGCTTCAGTTCGCCGACGAGGTGATGGTGGTCATTGTTGCCGAGGCGCGCAAATGGGAAGGCGGCGCACCCGGCGCCGACATCGGCGCCCATCTCGCCCGTCACGGCCTCAGCGTCGAGGTCAAGCGGGTCGACGATACCATCAACGACGTCGGCTCCACGCTGCTCAACTTCGCTGCCGACGAGACCGCCGACTGGATGGTCATGGGCGCTTACGGCCACAGCCGCATGCGTGAGCTGCTCCTCGGAGGGGCCACCCGCGGCATCCTCGACACGATGACGCTGCCGATCCTGATGGCCCATTGAAGTCGGCTTCGCCGCCGGATGAAACGGCAATGCGCCCCGGCACGCCGGGGCGCATGTGTTTTTCAGGCTTCGCCATTCGCCGCGAAAAGCCATCCTTGTGGGTGAGGGGCGCGGCCGCTTACATGCCGGCCGTCTCACTTTCGCAGGAGAATGACCATGGCTCTTCGCATCGGCGACACCGCTCCCGATTTCGCGGCGGACACCACCCAAGGCCGCATCCGCTTCCATCAATGGCTGGGCGAGTCTTGGGGCGTCCTGTTTTCCCATCCCAAGGACTTCACCCCCGTCTGCACCACCGAGCTGGGTGAGGTCGCAAAACTGAAGCCGGATTTCGACAAGCGCAACGTCAAGGTGATCGGCCTCAGCGTCGATCCGGTCGCCCGTCACGCCGACTGGGCCAGGGACATCGAGGAAACCCAGGGCGTGGCCCCGAACTTCCCGGTGATCGGCGACCCCGAGCTGAAGATTTCGAAGCTCTACGACATGTTGCCGGCGGACGCCGGCGACACCGCCGAAGGCCGCACCGCCGCCGACAATCAGACCGTGCGCACGGTCTATGTAATCGGGCCGGACAAGAAGATCCGGCTGTCTCTCTCCTATCCGATGACCACCGGCCGCAACTTCGACGAGATCCTGCGGGTGGTCGACTCCCTGCAGCTTACCGCCACGCACAAGGTGGCGACGCCGGCCAACTGGCAGCAGGGTGGCGACGTCATCATCGTTCCCTCGCTGTCGGACGAGGACGCCAGGAAGCAGTACCCGAACGGGTGGAAGGCGCTAAAGCCTTACCTTCGCGTGGTGGCGCAGCCGCGCGCCTGACCGGCTACCGCGGTCGCTTCGCGACGGGCGACGCGCCTCGGCGCACCGCCCTTCCGATTTGCAGGGCGGCTATCGGCGGTTTGCGCCGCTCGCGCAACCGTTGCTCGGTCGCGCCGGCACGCACAGCCGCACGCCGTTCGTGCCACAGAGCGCTCAGCCTGGCCGAGGCGTCCTCGGCCGGCGAGGCAGCCAGCGCCGAGCGCACGTCCGCCGGCGTCAGCCCGATGTCGCTCAGCGCGCGGTCGTCCCAGCCCAGCAGGGACGCCACCGCCCGGCGGTTGCGGGCCGCCCGCCAGCGGCTGGCAAGCGTGGCGACGCCGGCTTCGGCCAGGCGCAGCATGCGCCCGGCGATGCCTGCGGCCTGGCTGGTGATGGGATCGCTGGTGATGGTCATGTCGGTGTGCCTTCGTCACGGCGGCCGCGCCGACCGCCTGCTTGCTGCACGGATAGGAGCCGCGCGCGTCGGTGGAACACCCGAAATATGCAGGCTCGCAATTGATCATTCCAACGAATGTTTGTAATGTCGTCCATCTGTTTCGTTGATGAATTGGTGCGGAGGCTGCCATGGCAACGATGCTCGATCTCGACCAGTTACGGACGTTCGTAGCCATCGCTGAGGCCGGCAGTTTCACCCGCGCGGCGGGCATGGTTCACAAGACCCAGTCGGCGGTTTCCATGCAGATGCGCCGCCTGGAGGAACGCATCGGCAAGCCCATATTTGAGCGCGACGGGCGCGGCTCGCGGCTGACCGAGGAGGGTGAGCGCTTGCTCGGCTACGCCCGCCGCATGGTCCGCCTCAACGACGAGACGGTGGCCGCCTTCGACGAGACCGAGCTGTGCGGGGCGGTGCGTTTGGGCACGCCCGACGACTACGCCGACCGTTTCCTGCCCGAGATTCTGGCGCGCTTCGCCCGCTCCAATCCGAGGGTCGAGGTGTCGGTCGTCTGCGAGCCGTCGTTGACCCTGTTCGAGATGACCCGCCGGGACAGGGTCGATCTCGCCATCGTCACCAACTGCGGCAAGGGCCCGGTGGAGGTGGTTCGCCGCGAGCCGCTATACTGGGTCGCTTCCGCTCAGCATGGCCCTCCTCAGCAGCAGGTATTGCCGCTCGCCTTTTTCCGGCCCCCATGTCCCTGGCGGAGCGTCGCCATCGATATGCTTGCCGACGCCGGCCGCAAGTTCCGCGTGCTCTACGAAAGTCCCAACGCGTCGGCCATCTCGGCGGCGGTGCTGGCCGGCCTCGCCGTTACCGTGTTGCCGGAATCGGCGCTGCGGCCGGGAATGAAGGTGATCGGCGAAACGGAGGGCTTCCCGCGTTTGCCGAGCTGCGAAATCGGCCTCATCCGTTCGCCGCGTTCATCACCCTCGCCGATCGTGGATGCGCTTGGCGAGCACATCGTGTCATCCCTCGACAACCTGTCGGTGCCGGTCGCCGCGGCCTGATCTCACAGGAACCGGTAGTCGGCTCCCTCGAGCGCCAGGCAGGTGAGCGAGCCGCCGTAGACGGCGCCGGTGTCGATGTTGATGCGATTGGAGCGCACCTCCGGTTCCTGGGCCGGCGTGTGGCCGTGCACGACGACGACGCCGTGGTCGCTGTTGTCGAACAGGAAGGCATCCCGGATCCACAGGAGGTCGTCGGGATCCTGCCGGTCGAGCGGCACCCCCGGCCGGATGCCGGCGTGACAGAAGAAATAATCGCCGAAGCGCACACTCAGCGGCAGCCGCTCGAGGAAGGCTCGGTGGGGCGCCGGCATGTTCCGATCGAGGTCGCGCGCCATGGCGACCGTGTCGGCGGCGATGGCGGCGAAGCCCCCGGCGCTGACCCCGTAGGACCACAGCGTTTCGCCGCCGCCGTTGAGCAGGAAGGTGGTGCCCGCCCGGCGCGGGCTGGCGAGAAAATCGAGGAGCATCTGATCGTGGTTGCCGCGCAGGCAGATCACGCTGGAATCGTGCGCGACGAGCCCGGCGAGGCGATCGATCACCGCCGCCGTGTCAGGCCCGCGGTCGCCGTAGTCGCCGACGTGGATGATGCGATGATCGCCGACCGGACGGGCGGCGAGGTCGGCGGTGATCTTGTCGTGGGCGGCGGCGAGCAGCCGGTCGCAGCCGTGCACGTCGCCGATCGCGTACAAACGCACCCCCTCCGGCGTCCGTGCCTCCCCGACCCGCATCGTTGCCCCTGCCTCTCGTCTGCCCCGGTGCGCCATGCTAGCAAATGATCGTTCTGATCGCGCTGATCGCCCCGGCGAGGTGCCCATGCGTGTGCTCGTCGTCGAGAACTATGTCGCCACCCCCCTCGGCCTGGTCGGCCAGGCGCTGGTCGAGGCGAACGCGGAGATCGACATCCGCCGGGCCTGGCAAGGCGCCGCCATCCCGTCCGACGCCGCCGGCTATGACGGCCTCGTCATCCTCGGCGGCGAGCAGAGCGCCGTCGACGACCACCAGCACCCCTACCTCGCCGATCTCGCCCGGCTGGCGCGGAGCTTCGGCGAAGTCGACAAGGCGGTGCTCGGCATTTGCCTCGGCGCCCAGCTCGTCGCCCGCGGCTACGGCGCCCGCAACATTCTCGGCCGTCCGATCGAGTTCGGCTGGCATGAGGTGCGGCCGACAACGACCGGTCGCGCCGATCCGCTCACCGCGGCGCTCGGCGAGGGCGGTCCGCTGTTCCACTGGCACCTCGACACCTTCACCTTGCCGCCGCACGCCGTCCACCTGGCCGCCAGCGCCGCCACCGAGCAGCAGGCTTTCCGCGTCGGCCGGGCGGTCTACGGCATCCAGTTCCATTTCGAGGCCGACCGCGCCCTGGTCGAGCGGTGGAGCGGCGAGTTCGCCTCGGCCATCGCCGGCCACGCGCCCGACTGGCCGTCACGCCGCCATGCCGAGGCGGCCCGCCACGGCCCCGACGCCGACCGCATCGGGCTGGCGCTTGCCCGCGCCTGGGTCGACCTCGTCGGTCGCGCGGCGGCCTAGCCCACCACGATAATGTGCAACCGTCGCGGCCCGTGAGCGCCGAGCAGGATGGTCTGCTCGATGTCACCCGACCGCGACGGTCCGGTGACCATGTTGACGGTGCGCGGCATGTGCCCCTTGCCGACGGCGGCGCGCAGCTTGTCCCAGGCCGCCTCGTAGTCGCCGACCACATCGTCGGCACCGAGCGCGACCACATGGACCTCCGGCAGGAAGTTGATGGTGGTCGGGTTGTCGGCGCCGGAGGCGAGCATCACCGTGCCGCTTTCGGCGACCCCGGCGAAGGCGTGGCTGAGACCGACCTTGTCGTCGTCCCTTGCCGCCCCGTGGCGCACCTCGATGTGAGTGTCCTGCCAGGGCAGGCCGGTGAACAAAGCATCGCCGCCGGTTCTCACCGCCGCCGGCAGGTTGTGCGCCCTCACATAGGCGGCGACCGCCTCGGGTAGCGCGACGGCGTCGGCCACGCGC
>CAZSWL010000308.1:0-22137 GCA_964610725.1 uncultured Bauldia sp. | reverse complement strand
GTCCGCTCGGCAGCCATTCGGGGCGGGCAAGCTCGCGGCCACAATAAAAGTTCTGCGCTGGCGTCAGGTTGTCGAAAAGGGCGAGGTCCTGGTAGACGGTCTCGATTCCGGCGCGGCGCGCGGCCGCCGGAGAATGGATCGCAATCGCGACGCCCTCGAGGACAATCTCGCCCCCGTCGAGCGCATGAACGCCGCTGATGCACTTTACCAGAGTCGATTTGCCAGCACCGTTGTCACCAAGCAGAGCCAGCACCTCGCCGCGATAGGCTTCGAAGCTCACATCCCTCAGAGCTTGCACGGCACCGAAGCGTTTTTGCGCGTTTTTTACAGCAAGAGCGGGCGGGCTTGACGTTGTGCTCATGGGGGCCCCGCCGCCTGGATGGCTCTGGCGCGTGCCTCAAGGAAGTTGCGCAGGACGTCTGCCTCCACGGCCACAACGATAACAAGGCCGATGGCGATCATCTGGAAGAAGACATCAACGTCCAGCAGGTTGAGAGCGTTGCGGATGACGCCGATCATGACGGCTCCGATGAGCGCGTGACCGATGTGGCCGCGGCCACCCAGGAAGCTCGCGCCGCCGATGATGACTGCAGCGATGGTGTCAAGCTCGAGCAGGTTGCCGTACAGCGGCGAACTCGCCGCGGTGCGCCCGGCGAGAACGATTGCACCGATGCCAGCGCACAGTCCGGCGATTACATAAGTCGAAAGCAGCACCCATTTGACCGGTATGCCCATTTCGAGGGCCGCTTCGGGCTCGCCGCCGACCGCGTAGGTCCAGCGGCCCCAGACCATCGCCTTCGCCATGAGGAGAATGGCGACGGCAACCAGCGCGACCACGAAGAAAGAGTTCGGAACGCCGATCGTGTCTTTGCTGCCGATGGTGACGATGAAATCGGGCATGCCGCGCATGGTGGTGTGTCCGATCGAGAGTTCGAGCGCGAGACCACGGCAAATGCTGAGTGTGGCCAGCGTGATGATGAAGGGATGGGGCAGGCGACCGAAGACGTAGACGCCGCCATTCACGGCGCCGACGAGCATGCCGGTCAACAGCATCACCAACATGACGAGTGAGGCAGAGTCGGTAACGCGGAAGATGAGGCCACCGATTACGGTCGCCAACGCAAGATTGGAACCAACCGACAGGTCGATGCCGCGCGTCAGGATGACCAGATGCTGGCCCAGCGCGACAATGGCGATGACCGCCGTCTGCGCAAGGATATTGCTGATGTTGATCGGCGTGAGAAAATAAGGGGTCAGAAGGCTGATCACTGCGACAAGAATGACCAGGATGAGCAACGGGCCAGCGCCCAGCAGCTTTAGGCCTACCGAAACGGCGGAGACCGCTCCGCCGGTCCCGCCCTGCGTTGAGGGAGACGCGACTTCCTGATGTTCCACCGCTCTTCCCCAGTCAGCAAACCTAAATTGTTCTTTCTAGACAAAAACCAATTTGGGCGATGGTCAATATGTTTTTTATGGATTATGAGCATACAAACACCCGGACCGGTAGATTGGGCCGACATCGACAGCACCGCCTGTTGCAAGGAACTTCTGGCCCAGCCGCCCTAGGTGGGATTCGTTCTCCGCTGGCCCAACTAACTGCGGCCGTGTAACAAGCTCTCGGGATGAAAACGGACACGGTCTTCAAACGGGCCTTCAATGAGGCCCTCGACATTGTCTCCAATCTTCAAAGTGGCGAGCATCTACCGTCCGAGAACACTCTTAGCGCCCAACTCGGGGTAAGCCGGACGACAGTGCGGAAGGTTCTCGCAACTCTCTCCCGGCGCGGCGTCGTGGCGGGAAGCGGGCGGCATCGGTTTGCACGCCCAACCCGCAAGGTCGTCCGCCGGTTTCCGGACGCGGAGACCATCTCCACCGCGGCGCAAGTTGAACAACGCTTCATGGAATGGATGTTGAGAGACGATACACGCCCGGGAACAGCCATCAATGAGCTTCAGCTCGCCAAGCAGTTTGGCGTGGCGACCACCGGGATTCGCGAGTTTCTCAATCGCTTCCAGCGGTTCGGCCTGATCGAAAAACGACCGAACGCCGGGTGGGTGCTCAAAGGATTTACGCCGCGCTTCGCGCTCGAGCTTTTCGAGATTCGAGAGATGTTTGAACGCCGCTCGGCGCGGGCCTTCGCGGCCCTGCTGGCGACGTCGCTGCTATGGGACCGGCTCGCAGCCCTTCGAGAGGAACACGTGCGATTGTTGCGCGAGATCGACGGACGATTTCATGATTTTTCCGACCTTGATAGTCGGTTCCATCGCCTGATCAACTCAGCTGCTCCCAACCGGTTCATTGACGGCTTCTATGATCTCATCAGCCTGATCTTCCACTACCACTATCAGTGGAACAAGCAAGACGAGCGGCAGCGCAACGAAGTCGCCATCCGGGAGCACATTGCTTACATCGATGCGCTGGCGAGCAGAGATGGCGGCAAGGTCGAAGCGGCGTGCGTTGCACACTTGGCCTCCGCCAAGAAAACGTTGATGCGCGCGACGACGGGCCACGGCGGCGACCCCGATGGACAGGCTGGGAAGATCCCGCGGGTCCTCCATGGGCCGCCAGCTTCTTATACATAAAAGCCTGATCGGGCTGGCAACGCTTTTTGGCAGACTGGCAAGGGCCGCTGCGTTTGTTGGCTCGTCTTCACAAGCGGAACCATCACGCCAAAACTGGGGTCGGCCTTACGAGATCGTGTCCGGCGGAGTTCTCTAATCGCGGCCGTCAAGGGTCTTTCTTTTGAGTATCGCGACCTGCCGGGCTCAAGGTTCTCTCCGTGGTCGGCCGCTGCGGGCCGCCGCATGTTGGCGTTGGACGGTGGGATCGGCCGAAGTGGTGTTCGCGGTTCGCTTTGGCGCCGCAGTCCGGGGAGCGGCCTGATCCTCGCCAAGCGTCCCGGCAAGGACGCATCCGTGAAGAGCGAATGATCGGTGTACTGACGGTGTCAGGTCAAACGGCGGCACTCCAGCGGAATGGAGTGCGAGTCTTCCACATGGCGTGGGGGATGACGGCGAGTTTGTGCGCGACGGCAACCTTCGCCTTCTTGAACCAGGCTATCTTTGCAAGCCGCAACCCCCAGGCCTTGAGCGAGGAGAACTTTCCGTCCCGGGTGAGCAGCGCGTTCGCGGCTTCAAACAGGTGCTTTCGGGTGAGATTGCTTCCACGTTTCGAGATGCGGCCGTTGCGGCTGATCTCGCCGGACTCGTAACGCCTCGGCGTCAGGCCGAGATAGGCGCCGGCGCTGGACGACCGGCTAAAGCGGGCGGGATCATCGTAGGCGGAGGCGACCGAGAGCGCCGTCACCACCCCGACCCCTGGTGCGGTCATGAACAGGCGAGCCGTGGCGTTCGCTTTGGCGAAGCCGCGAACCCGGCCGTCGAGCACCTTGATCCGGTCGAGGATCGCTCTGCGAGCCTCAAGCAGAACCTCGATGATGCGCTTGATTTGCGGTGAGGCGGCGAGCTCGCCGGCAACAATCTCCTCGGCGCGCCGGCTGAAGCCTCCGACCTTCTTCCCGAACATGACGCCGAAGGTCTTCAACAGCCCGCGGATCTCGTTCTCGATCTTGCCGCGTATGGCGACAAGGGTGTCCCGCGCCGACAACAGCGCCCGCACGACGTACGCGGCGTGGCTTTCGATGCGCACCTCCTTGTACCACCCGGTGCGGACGATCTGCGCCAGACCAGGGCCTACCGAAGTGCTGCCCGCTTTGCGAGTTCGTATCCAGATGCTCAAGACGTGGTTCCCACTGCGCTGCCCTGAACGTCTGCCAACGGTGCCAGCGGCCATTGCCCTAAACGAAGAACAGGAACCGGCGAACCGGACCGAAGCAGAGCGAAATCCTGCCAGAGAATGTTGGAACCGGGTTTCTCTCCCTCCGCCAACGACCCCCGTATGGACCCCGGGGGGCTGGGAGGCTTGCGTGGCCAACAGCGAGGTCGTAGGCGTGCGGATCGGCATGGGTGACGGCAACGTCCGGTACTCGTCGCTCTGGATGGTCTGGGCATCCCGAAACAAACTTGACCGGGCTCACGCAACGTTGCCGATCGGCGCGACCGGCAAGATTCAGCCCTATCGAGGGCAGCCGGAGATGGTCCTTCACGACCCGGGCAATCTGACGTCACCATGGACCACGAGCATCGGTGTGCCCGCGGGTTGCGTGTCTAGAGGGCCGCAAAGGTCGGCAGCCATCCACCGGGCGGGGTCAGATCCAACCGATCCGGTCGCCGCGAGGCCCGTCCGGAGAGCTGAAAAATCTCGCCACGGTAGGCCCAGACGCGCACATCCGTCCACAATCGTACGCCGTCGATTTGCAGGCAGCCCTTCGCGACCCGCCTTTGCGCTACATAGCCCTCACCGTGCGTCACAAGTCGGCGCAGGCGCGCCCGTCCCACTGCGACGCTGTCGAGGACGCCGCGCCCCGCGTATCCGTGCAGTGGCTTGAACACAAACTCCTGCTTTCTTTGCGCCAGCTCATCCAGGTTTTCGGAGCCGATCACATGCGTCTCCGGCACATGATGGTTCAGGATTTGACGTTCGCTCGGCTTTATATCCAGCTCATGGTCCCAATGCGGCAGCGATAGCCATTCCAGCAGCCGCTTGTCGCTGCGTGTGGCATAGGTGAAGGGATTGGGGGCGGCATAGACGCGGGCTTGCTGATATGCCGTCCGCAGGGCGGAAAACTGCTCGGACCGCCAGAAGAAATCAGTCGAGCGGTTGACGATGAAGCTGACCGCCTGTCCCTTGAACAGCAGTCGCCGGCCGTCCCAGCGGACGTCTGCTGGACATCCGAGTTCGGCCTGCCATCCGCGCCGACGAAACAGATCGCGGAGCAGCTGCAACTCCTTGCGAAACTTGCCTCGTTGCAGCGACTCGGCGTCGTCCAGCACGAGAAACAAGCCCGCGGGGAGCTCGCCAAAGAAGCTCTTGGCCTCTTGCTCCACCAGGTTTCCGATGTGTTGCTCGAATGCGGGCAAACTGGGAGGCGCTGACACTTGCTCTTGCTGCTGCAGTCGTGCGGCCGCGTGGTAGAGCGCGTTGATGATCGCCGCGAACATGAACCCGGACCCGTTGTCGTTGAACTCGATCAGCTGCCAGCCGCCCTCGGACGGAAGATGGAAATCCCAGGCGCTGAAGAACGAGGTCTCCGGTCGTCTGAGCTGCGCGATCGCCGGTGCCTGGCGCAGGGCGGCCGCCTGCCAAGCCGCACGGGCGGCGACGCGGTCAAAGGTGCGAATGAGATCGGCTATTCCGGCGAGAACGGCGCCGCCAATGATCTGATGCCCGGGCACCACGGAAAACTCTCGCGGCACCTCGGGCATGCCGGCGGCCTGGAGCGCATCGTAGAAACTTTCGGAAGGCTTCGGCGTGAGCGTCAACCTTTCCTCCCAAGGGCGAGGGGCCTGCGCAACAAGATGCGACAATAGACATACGATTTGGAACGGGCGCACCCGGTTAGCGGTTTGCAGGCTCGAGCAATCGCGCGACGTTTTCCCGACTGCGGCTGATCGTGTCGAAAGCGCGTTGTTCTATGTCTTCGCGGCCCATCGGCTTGCGGGCGAGCCCTTCGGCGACCGCAGTCGCGCCGGCCGCTGCCGCAATGCGTGCTGCAACCGTCCACTCTTCCATGGTTGGAAGGAGGTGATCCGACGCAAGCCCCTTTTCCCTGGACGCGGAAACCAGCTCCTCAGCCGCCGCAATCGCCATACGGTCGCTGATCGTGCGTGCGCGCACGTCGAGAACGCCTCGGAACAGTCCCGGAAACACCAGCGAATTGTTGACCTGATTGGGCAGATCGCTCCGTCCGGTCGCCACAATGGCGGCGCCTGCCTGGCGGGCGAGGTCCGGATCGATTTCCGACACGGGATTGGCGCACGCGAACACGACCGCATTGTCGGCCATCGTTCGAATCCACTCGGGCAGTATCGTGCCCGGCCCGGGAGAACTGAACGCGATGCACACGTCCGCGCCTTTGAACGCTGCATCCGGGCCGCCCCGCAAATTGTCGCCGTTGCTCTCGCGACAGATCCGCCACTTGTCGGCAAACCGTTGTGCCTGGTTTCCGATATCCGCACGTCCGCCGTGAAGAATGCCCTGCGTGTCGCAAGCGACGATCGCTTTCGGATCAAGGCCGTACGCCGTCAGCAACCGATAGGTCGCAACGTTGGCCGCGCCTACGCCGAACAACACGATGCGTATGCGGTCGAGCGACTTGCCGACGACCTCCATCGCGGCGATGAGGCCCGCCAGCGCCGCCGTCGCCGAGCCCTGCTGATCGTCATGCCAGACCGGAATGGACACCCGCCGGCGCGCTTCATCGAGCGCCGAGAAACACTTGGGCTGGGCGATGTCTTCGAGGTTTACGCCGCCGAATGACGGCTCGATCATTTCGACGAAACGCACGATGTCGTTGGCATCGGCTGCCCGAATGCACAGCGGGATCGCGTCGACGCCGCCGAAGAGCTTGAACAGCAGCGCCTTCCCTTCCATGACCGGCAGACCGGCCTCCGGGCCGATATCGCCGAGGCCGAGCACGCGCGAGCCGTCGGACACGATCGCCACCGTGTTGCTGCGATTCGTGTACGCAAAAACAGACTCGGGATCAGCAACGATCGCCCGACAGGGCTCTGCGACGCCCGGCGTGTACCAGATCGCGAGGTCCCTTGGGCTTGTCACCGGGACCTTGGGCTGGATCTGAATCTTGCCGCCATAGCGCGCGTGCATTTCCAGCGCATGGCTGACGACGTCGGCAATCGGACGTAGCGCCCGATGCGGTCGCTCAACAGCTCCACCCGTTGGCTGGTTCTTCATCGTTTGCATCCTCCACTGCGGGCGAGGCGGCCCTGCGTCCGCGATCTCCCCGTGTTCCGGGCAGCAGGCGGACGCCGCCGCGGCTCAATCGGCCACCAGGTGGCCTCCTCCGACGTCGGACAGGTGCAGCTTCGCCGGTCGGTAGTCGATCGGATGGATCTGGCTGGGAACCTCTTCGTCGGCGACCGCGAACGATTTCCTGCGCAGTGCCGGGTCGGGCACGGGCACGGCCGCAAGCAGACGCCGGGTGTAAGGGTGGCGCGGATCGTCGAACACCTGCGCCCGCGTGCCCATCTCGACGATCCGGCCGAGGTACATCACGGCGACGGCGTGGCTGATCTGCTCCACGACCGCCATGTCGTGGGAGATGAAGAGGTAGGACACGCCGAGCTCGGCCTGCAATTCCTGAAGCAGTTCCAGCACCTTCGCCTGCACCGAGACGTCGAGTGCCGAGACGCTTTCGTCCGCGACGATGACCCTGGGTGAGACCGACAGAGCACGGGCGATGCACACCCGCTGACGTTGGCCGCCGGAGAACTCGTGGGGGTGGCGCTGCATCTGCTCCGGCGAGAGACCGACCCGTCGGAATAGCCAGGCGACCCGGTCGGTGAGCTCGCTGCCGCTGGCGATGCCGTGGACGACGAGTGGTTCGGCGACCAGCTCGCCGACCGTCATGCGCGGGTCGAGCGACGCGTAGGGGTCCTGAAATATCATCTGGATCTTGCGCCGAAACGACTTCATGGCGCCGCCACCGAGGCCTTTTGCGGTCTGGCCGGCAACGCGAACCGTACCCTTCCACGCCACCAGATTGAGCAGTGCCTTGCCGGTCGTCGACTTGCCGCAACCCGATTCGCCGACCAGCCCGAGCGTCTTGCCTTTGGCCACCTGGAAATCGATCCCCTCCACCGCGTGCACGCGCCGCACCGGGCGGCTGAGGATGCCGCCACGGATGTCGAATCGAACGGTGAGGTCGCTGGCCTCGATGACCGCCTCGGCGGGGACGTTGGCACCGCCACGCTCCGACCCGTTGGCGTCGCCGGATGCACCGGCGGTGGCCGCCACGGAGCCGAGCCGGGGCACGGCCGCCAGCAGCATCCGCGTGTAGTCTTGCCTCGGCGCGCCGAAGATCTGATTCACCGGGCCGGTTTCGACCAGCCGCCCGTCATGCATGACGACGACGCGATCGGCCATCTCGGCGACCACCCCCATGTCGTGGGTGATGAGGATCACGGCAGTTCCAAATTCCCGCTGCAGATTGCGGATGAGCTGCAGGATCTGCGCCTGCACGGTGACGTCGAGCGACGTCGTTGGCTCGTCGGCGATCAGGACCCTCGGATTACAGGCGATGGCGATGGCGATCATCACGCGCTGGCGCATGCCGCCAGACAGCTCGTGGGGATATTGACGCAGGCGACGTTCGGGCTCCGAGATGCGAACGGCGGTGAGAGCGGCTTCCGCTTGACGCCTTGCTTCTGCGGCACCGATCCGACGATGGACGCGAATGGCCTCGGTCAACTGCCGGCCGATGGAAAGCACCGGGTTCAGCGACGTCATCGGCTCCTGAAAGATCATGGCGAGGTCGGCGCCGCGCAGCCGCCGGAAGTCGCGCTCCCTGAGGCTCATCAGTTCGCGGCCGCCGAGCCGGATCGAACCGCCGGCGATGCGCGACATCGGCTCGGGCAGGAGCCGCATGATCGACAGGGCCGTCATCGATTTCCCCGATCCCGACTCCCCGGCGATGCAAAGGGTCTCCCCGGTGGCGAGGTCGAACGACAGGTCGTCGACCACGGTCCGTCTGCCGTCCGGCGTCGCCACCTCGGTCGACAGGTGGCGCACCGACAGGATTGGACCGTCGTCGGACCGGGCGGACTCGCTCATCGACTCAGAAGGCATGAGGCGGAAGGCGTCGCCTCGCCCGGCTCATTCGAGAACGACGCGCGGAAAATAGAAGGACACCACCCAGTTTGGCTGATCGACGATTTCGCTGATCCTCAGATTGCCGCAGACCGAGCACAGCATGTACGCCTCGATCGGCTTGATGCCGTGGCGGGCCGACAGAAGGTCGATCATCGCCATCACTGCCGCCCGCGCGTTCTCCATGAGGTCGGGGCCGATGCCGGTGGTCGCCTCGTAGCCCTTGACGTCGAAGTGGCGGCTGGCCGGCCCCGCTGTCGTGAAGCGCGGCGTCTTCAGGTTGGCGCCTTTCTCGACGTCGAAGGTCAGCACCACGCTCATCGGACTCTCGATCGCCGTGCCGCAGACTTCGCCATCGCCCTGCACGGCATGGGTATCGCCGACCGAGAACAGGGCTCCGGCGACTTCCACCGGCAGGTAGAGGACGGTCCCGGCGCAAAGGTCGCGGATGTCCATGTTGCCGCCGACCCGTCGTGGCGGCACCACCGAGTGGAGCCCGGGCTCGGCCGGCGCCAGACCGATGGTGCCGGCGAAAGGCTTCAGTGGCACGTGGCCGACCGGCGAGAACGCCGCCGGCGACATCGCCACCTTGTCGTATGACCAGATGTAGAGAGCCGGATCGGGGAACTGATCGGTGAGCAAGCCGAACCCCGGAATGTTGCCGGTCCAGCCGAAGCCGGAGGGTCCGAATTCGTGGATGGTGACCTTGAGGGCGTCGCCCGGCGCCGCCCCGTCGACGAAGACGGGTCCGGTCACCGGGTTGACCCTGGCGAAGTCGAGCTTGGCAACATCGGCGACGCTGCTCTTCGCGGAAAGCTGCCCGCCGGAAGCGTCCGGGCATTCGAATTCGACGGTGGTCCCCGGCGCAACGCTCAAGACGGGTGGGATCGAATGATCCCACCCGAAATGATGGTGCGCCGAGTGAATCGTGTGGCGCGCCTTATTGTGCATCGACGGCGTACACGTTGTTGTAGTTCACCGGGATGTGGATCGGGTCGTTGAACAACGACGGGTCGCCCCCGATCCGCGCGGTGCGCATGGTGTAGCGGATTTCGTCGAACACCGGCACCCACGGCGCGTCACCCATGATCTGGATGAAGATCTTGCGCCACATCTCGTAGCGCTCCTGCTGCTTGCCGGGGTCGATGATCGAGTCGGCTTTCTCGGCTTCGGCCTCGATGTCCTTGTTGCAGTACCACGACCAGTTCCAGCCGCCTTGGGTGGCACCGCCGCAGCCGAGGATCGGCCCGTAGAAGTCGGACGGATCGGGATAGTCGGCGATCCACGCCATGCCGCCCGACCACACCATCGGTGCCGTCTTCGGCGTGCCACCGGCCGCGATCACGTTGGCCTGGTCAAGCGACTTGATCGCCGCCTTGATGCCGACCGCGGCGAGATCCTGCTGGATGGCCTGGCCGATACGCGGGTTGGGATCGATGTTGTTGACGTAGAGTTCCGTCTGGAAGCCATCGGCGTAGCCGGCCTCCTTGAGCAGCTCCTTCGCCTTCGCCGGGTCGTAGGGATAGCCCTTGTAGTTCGGGTCGTAGCCGGGAATGCGCGAGGGCAGCGGCTGGTTGGCCGGGATCGCCCGTCCGTTGATGATCTTGATGATGCGGTCCTTGTTGATCGCCATGTTGACGGCCCTGCGCACGCGCACGTCGTCAAACGGCTTCATCTGGACGTTCATGGTGATGTAGACGGTCTGCAGCTGCGGGCCGGAGGTCACCAGCTTCTTGAGCTTTGGGTCGTTCATCACCTCGTTGAACTTGGCCGGCGGAATGCCGTCACCGAGCACGTCGACCTGGCCCTTCTCCAGTTGCAACAGCGAGACCAGCGGCTCCTGGCCGATCTTGAAGATGATCTTGTCCAGAAACGGCTGGCCCGGCCAATAGTAGTCCTTGTTGCGCTCGAGCACGATCTGCTGGCCGAGCGTCCAGTCGGACATGTAGAACGCGCCGGTGCCGTCGGGGTGGTGACCGTAGTCGGCGCCCCATTTGTCGACGTCTTCCTTGGCAACCACCGAGGCGAAGTTCAGCGCCAGATCCTGCAGGAAGGTCGCGTCCGGATTGGCGAGCTCGAACTTGACTGTGCTCGGGTCGACCGCACTCACTCCGGCCAGATGATCGGCCTTGCCGGCGGTCACATCGTCATAACCCTTGATCGAGTGATAGAAGCTCGCGCCCGGGCTCTGGGTCTTCGGGTCAACCGCGCGGTTGATCGAGTAGACAACGTCATCGGCGGTCATCGTACGGCCGTTGTGGAACTTGACGCCGGAGCGCAGCTTGAAGGTGTAGGTCAGGCCGTCCGGCGAAATGTCGTACGATTCAGCCAAATCCGGCACCAGTTCGGTGGTGCCCGGCTTATAGTCCATCAGCCGGCTGTACAGGCTCTTGATGATGGACCAATTCTGCCAGTCGTAGCCGATCGCCGGATCGAGGGTCGCCATGTCGTCCTTGAAGCTGACGATCATCTGTCCGCCCTGTTTTGGCATGGCCGCCATTGCTGGCGTCATGCCGACCGCGATGCCGACACCGAGGGTGACTGCCGCGGCAAGCGCAACTCGTTTCATCGATATTCCCCTTTCCCTCATTGTTGTTCCCGAAAGCTTCCTACACGCTTCCTCCAGTGATTACTTGCCCAAGCCCGCCTCATCTCAGTTTGATGCGTGGATCAATCATCGGTGTGATCAGATCGGCCAGCAGATTGCCCAGCACGATGGCCAGCGCCGATACCAGCGTGACCCCCATGATGATGGGTATATCGACGCGCTGGATCGCCTGCCACGCCAGTTGGCCGATACCGGGCCAGCCGAAGACGCTTTCCACCACCACGATGCCGCTCATGAAGTAGCCGATGTCAATGCCGATCATGGCGACAATCGGCAAAATGGCGTTGGGCAGCGCATGACGGACGATCACGGTCGCCGGTGCCATGCCCTTTGCCCGGGCGGTGCGCACGTAATCCTCGCGCAGGACATCGATCATGCTCGACCGCATCATGCGCGAATACCAGCCGGCGCCGAGGATGCCGAGCGTCACCGACGGCAGAATGAGATTGGCAAAGTGGCCGTATCCGCCGATCGGCAGCCAGCCGAGGTAAACGCCGAAGATGTACAGGAGAATGATGCCGACGACGAATTGGGGCGCCGATACGCCTATGAATGACATGACCATCAGGGCCTGGTCGATCCGGCTACCACGCCAAACGGCCGCCAGCAGTCCCATGGTAAGGCCGATGGTCAGCTCGCAGAAGATGGCGCCGACCATCAACAGGAGGGTGGCCGGAAGCCGGGAAGCGATCAGCTCCGACACCCGGCTCTTCTGCAGATACGAGCGACCGAGATCACCTCGGACCAGGTGATCGGCGTATCGCAGGTAGCGTTGGTAGAACGGGAGATCGAGGCCCAGCTCCTTGCGGACATTCTCGACGACTTCCGGCGTGGCGCTTCGTCCCGCGATCTGCCGCGCCGGATCGGCGGGGACGATGTACAGCAGAAAGAAAGTGACGAGGCTCACTCCGATCAGGATGAGGATCGACTGCAACAGCCGGCGAACCAGATAGGTGGCCATCAATACCGCCCCTTCTGCGTCGGATCGAGGATCTCACGAAGGGCGTCGCCGACCACGTTGAAGCCAAGGGCGAGGAGGATGATCGCCGCACCGGGAAAGAAGACAAGCCACGGCGCCGTGGTGAAATAGGTCTGGTTCTCGTTGATGATGTTGCCCCAACTCGGGGTCGGCGGCTGCACACCGACACCGAGGAAGCTGAGGGTGGCTTCGAGGAGCACCGTCGTCGCGATGCCCAGCGTGCCATAAACCAGCACCGTCGGCAGCAGGTGGGGCAGGATGTGGCGGAAGAGAATGCGAATGCGTCCCGCACCGATCGACCATTCGGCGACAACGAACTCCCTTTCGGCAAGGGAGCGGGTTTCGGTGTAGATGACCCTGGCGATCTGCACCCAGTTCACCATGGCGATGACCATCGCCACGATCCACAGGCTCGGGTGGAAGAGGGCGGCGAGGACGATGGCGAGAAGCAGCGCCGGGAAGGCCATCATCAGATCGGTGAAGCGCATCAGCAGCGCGCTGATCACGCCACCGAAGAAACCCGCCGTCACCCCGATCAGCGTGCCGATGCTGACGGCGATGCCGTTGGCGACGACACCGACGATCAGGGACGTGCGGGCGCCGTAAATCAGCCGCGACAGGAGATCGCGACCGAGCAGGTCGGTGCCCAGGAGATACTTGGCGCTCGGCGGCAGCGGCGACCCCTCGATGGTCAGGCCATCGAACATCTGGTCGCTCGGCGAGTAAGGCGAGATCAGCGGCGCAAGCACCGCTGCCGCAACGACAATCAGGATCACGGTCACGCCGGCGACAGCCAGCGGTCGCCGCATCATGCGACGGACGATGATGCCGAAGCGCGCCGACGGACCGGGCGCGATCGGGGATACTTCGGGCGCGGTGGTGAGCGTCATGTCGCCCGCCTTGTCCGGCGAGGCTCGGGGCCCGGTAGGCATCGCCCAAACGCCGCGACCGACAATAAGTCCCGCTCGGACGCTGCAAACGGGATGACCGTCGGATGCGTCAGATTTGGCTTCACCGGATCATGCCACCCCATAAAAAAGCCCCGCCCCCGCGCATGCGGATCGATGCGGGACCAGCGGGGCTCGGCATGCCACCCGGCACACTATCGCGCCGGTATGTCGGAGCACAGTATGCCGTGCGCCAGTCGAGTCAAGGCGATGCCCGGGCCACCATTGGCGCTGTCAGGATTTGCCTTGACCCGCGTGCCGGAGGAACCTGGCCAAGCCATAGATCGCCACAGGCCGTGTGAACCGGGAGCTTAAGGGCTGGTGCCACCGTTGTCGGGCTACCACCTTCAACTATGCGGGCCGCCGTCCAATCAGCGCGTCCGTCCCGGCTGCCAGCTCGATCACCTCGTTGGTGATCTCTTCCTGTCGCAATTGGCGTTCGCGCCGCTGCAATTCGCCGAGTTTCCTGCTCACATTCTCTTTTGCCGCACTCATGGCGAGCATGCGCGCCTCGTTCTCCGCGGCAAACGCGCTCATGGCCGCCTCGCAGATCTGTACGAACACGTACTCTGCCGCCAATCGTTCCAGCAGCACCTGCGGACGAAGCGTGATGAGAGGCGGCTGGTTCAGGTTGGCGCGCGCGAAGCCCTCCATGTCGACGGGAAGCAGCATGCGCCGCACAACCGAAATGTGACCCGGTTCCGACGCCGGGAACAAGATCGCCGCGCGGGTGACATCGGCACTGGCCACGTGATCATAAACTGCCTCGCTTATTCTGTTGGCGAGGGCCGGGATCATCCCGACGCGGGTCGCCATGGCTGTCGACCAGATCGGTTGGATGCCGCGTTCAACCGCGATACGTCGCCCGCGGCGGCCAATCACGAAGATCGTCGACTCCGCCGTCATTTGTCCGGCGGCATCGAGCACGCGCTCGCTGAAAGCACCGGCGAACCCCTGTTCAGCGCAAAACAGAAGCAAAAGCATCCGCCCGTGGCCGCGGCCGGGAGGGGCCTGTTCCATCGGCGGCAACAGGCTGAGGGCCTTGCCGATGGCTTCCGACACCACACCCGCGTGCGCCCTTATGCCGGCCACCAGGCCGCGGCTTTGCAAGGCGCGTGAGGCAGCGATGCCGCGCATGGCGCCGACGACCGCCCCGAGCTGATGGACGTTGTTGATCTGGTCGACGATGTCGGCGAGCCGTTCCGCCATCTACGTGTCCTCCGCGCCGGCAAAGCGCCGAGCAAGGTTCTTGAGCGATTGGGCGAGCGCGTCGCGACCGGCGTCGTCGAGGTCTCCCGTCTTCTCGATGGTGGCGATGATTGGGGAGACCTCGCGGTCGAGCCACGCCGGCATTGCCGAGCGATATGCGGCAATCGCCTCGACCGGCACCTGGTCAAGCGCGCCGCAGCGCAGCGCAAGCAATATGGCCACCTCGTCGATCAGACGCAGCGGGGCGTACTGCGGTTGCGACAGCAGGGCACGAATGCGCTTGCCGCGCTCGATCTTCGCCTTCACGGTGGCATCGGTGAGCCCACCGAACCGCGTGAACATCTCCAGCTCGAGGAATTGGGCGTAGTCCAGCCGCACTGACTTGGCCGCTTCGCGCAATGCGATAGCCTGGGTCTTTCCTCCCACGCGGCTGACGCTGGTGCCGACGTCGACAGCCGGTTTCTGTCCCTCATTGAACAGCCGCGTATTGAGCACGATCTGTCCGTCGGTGATCGAAATCAGGTTGGTCGGGATGTAGGCGCTGAGATTGCCGGCATCGAGCTCGGCGATCGGCAGCGCGGTCAGCGATCCGCCGCCCCTGGCGGGGGAAAGCTTGGCGGCGCGCTCCAGCAGTCGCGCATGGACGTAAAACACGTCGCCCGGGTACGCCTCCCGGCCGGGCGGTTGCCGCGTAAGTAGCGCTATCTCGCGGTGAATTGCGGCATGCTTGGTGAGGTCGTCGATCACCACCAGCGCGTGCCGACCGCTGTCCCGGAAATATTCGGCCATGGTCATCGCGGCGAATGGCGCGATCCACTGAAGACCGGGAGCCGCCGACGCTTCGGCAACGACGAACACGCAGCGCTCGCCAGCACCGTGGGTGCGAACCGCGTCTATCACGCGCTGGACGGTCGACGACTTCTGGCCGATGGCAACGTAGATCGAGATAAGGTCGCTGGTTCGCTGGTTGATGATGCAGTCGACGGCCAAGGCGGTCTTGCCTATTGCCCGGTCACCGACGATCAGCTCGCGCTGGCCGCGGCCCAGCGCAAACATGGAGTCCACCACGAGCAGGCCGGTCTGGACCGGCTGCGTGACAAAGTCACGATCAATGATGGTGGGGGCTGCCCGCTCGGTCGGTGCGACCGTCTCGGTGACTATCGGTCCGCCGTCGTCGAGCGGACGACCCAGCGGATCGACCACGCGGCCGAGCAGAGCGGGGCCCACCGGCACGCTTGCCACGGTGCCGGTCCCGCGGACCTCGTCACCCGCCGCTATGGCGGCGATCTCGTCAAGCAGGACGCAGCCGATGGAGTCGCGCTCCAGGGTCGAGGCAAATCCCACCTGGCCGCTTGCGAACGTCACCAGCTCGTTGAGGCGCACCTCGGCGAGCCCGGATACGAGGGCGACGCCGTCGGCAACGCTTTCGACGCGTCCCACTTCGGTGACGCGCGCTGTGAGCGCGACCTCCCGTACACGGCGGCGGGCCGCGTCGAGCCAGTCATCGACCCTATCGTGACGATGGTCTGTCACTGCTCAGCTCGTTACGAATGTGCTCAAGATCCTCGCGCCAGCTTGACCTGATGAAAGCCCGAGCCGGGGCGTTCAACTCGATCCCGGCGATCACCGCCGCATCCGTGCGAAACAGGAGTTTCAAGGGCGCGCCAAAGGCCGCCTCGAGTTCGCTGGCCACGTGATCCCGATCTCCCTGCGACAACAGCGCCGCGGTAACGACTTCGGTCGGCTTGTCCGCGTCAAGGAATGCCGCGCGTGCCCCGGGCTTCAATTTGGCGATCTCATCGCACAGCGGCCGCAGAAAGGTATCGAGCGCGCACGCGGGTGGCTGGCGGGCCAGCAGTCGTCCGGCGATCTCGACGGCAAGCTCCCGCGCCCGGTCAATGAGACCTTGTTCCATTGCCGCACGCTGCTGCTCGGCTGTGGCTTTCGCATCGTCGATGAGCCTGTCCGACTCGGCTTTGGCCAGGGCCAGCAAGCGATCGCGCTCGCGACCTGCGTCCGCCTGGGCGGTGGCAAGCAACCTGTCGCGATCGCCATCGATGTCGGCCCGTGCCTTCCTGGCGGCGGCCAATGTGCGCATCGCCTCACCGCGTACGGCCTCTGCGTCGGTGAGAATCCGCTGCGCCGCCTCTTGGCGCCC
This sequence comes from uncultured Bauldia sp., assembly GCA_964610725.1. Taxonomy (GTDB): domain Bacteria; phylum Pseudomonadota; class Alphaproteobacteria; order Rhizobiales; family Kaistiaceae; genus JBBDMC01. The sequence goes on along the minus strand of CAZSWL010000308.1, from coordinate 5,509 downwards.
GACAATGATCCGCCGCACCGGCCGGAAGAAGAAGCGTCCGAGAATCCAGGCGAGAACGAGAAAATTGACCGTCTGGAGCGCGAGCGTCCACCAGTCAATCGTCATGGCATCACTGGATGAACGGGTTGGCGAACAGCAGCAGCAAGGCGACCACCAGACAGTAGATTGCTGTGGTTTCAATCATGGCGAGGCCGACGAACAGCGTGCGCGTGAGCGTACCGGCGGCTTCCGGCTGGCGCGCGATGGCGTCCATGGAGGCGGCGACGGCCCTGCCTTCCGCCATGGCCGGCCCGATCGCGCCGAACGCAACGGCGAAGGCGGCCGCAGCCACGCTGACAATCTCGATGGTATTCATGCTTGCGTTTCTCCTTCCGAGCGCCCCGCGCTGTGGCCGCCGATTGCGCTGCCGATGAACACGGTCGCAAGGACCGTGAAGATGTAGGCCTGGACGGTACCGGTCAGAAGCTCGAGCGCCATCAGCGGGATCGGCACCAACAGACCAGCCAGGGACAGGACGATGCCGATGATGAACACCCCGCTCATGATGTTGCCGAACAGCCGTACGATCAGCGAGAAGCTGCGGGTGAACGTTTCGACGATATTGAGCGGCACCATGAAGATTGTCGGTTCGGCGAACGTCCGGGCATAGCCCGCGATGCCGCGAACGCGGATACCAAACCAGATGACGGCGAAGAAGACGACTACGGCAAGGGCGGCGTCGGTCTCGATATGGGCCGTCGGCGGTTCGACCCCCGGGATGAGGGAGGACCAGTTTGCCGTCAGGATGAACACGAACAGGGTGCCAAGCAGCGAAACGTAGGGCGAGGGCTCGGCATGAACGGTGTCCTTGATCTGGCCGGCGATGGTTTCGACGATGAGCTCAAGCGCTGCCTGCCCGCGGGAGGGGACTTGCTTGAGCGATCGGGTCAGCAGCCAGCCGCCACCGGCAAGCACGATCATCAGTCCCCACGTCGTGACCACAGGTCTGGTCACCGGGACTGGCCCGATAGTGAAGATGACGTGGCTGACCAGCGGTGATTCGATCATGAGCGAGCCCCCGATCGCCGCAAAACGAGTTCACGTGCGGCCACAATCGCGCCCGTCGCTCCGATCAACGCCAGCGCCCCGCCATAAATCGCGATCGGCGCCAGGGCGCCCCCGGCCAGCACTAGGCGCAGCACCTGGGAGCCGACGACGTAGATGACCGTTCGCTCTTCCATGACGGCGCGGGTACCGCGCCACAAAAGGCCGAAATAAGCCGTTCCGATCAAGAAACCGGCCGCGAGACCAGCTCCGATCTCCGCGCCGGCCGCGAGCAGCAGATGGGGCAGGGGGCCGCTCATTGTCTGTGCATCCACCTCCAGGCGAGCCAGAAGCCCAGCGCAGCGCCCAGCATGAGCAGGGGTGCGCTGAAAAACACGCCGGTTTCAAATCGGCGATCGAGCCAGCGGCCGACAAACAGGCCGGTCAGCGTGGGAATCACCGTGATCCAGCCGAGCACGCCTATCTGGCCGACGAAACGCGTCACCGATGGTTCCCCTTCGCTCAGCCATCTCCGTCGCCTGTTCCGTTCCCGTCGGACAGATTGCGCCATTCCGTCGAGTTCATCCTGATTGGCCCGCGCCTGACGCGCTTCGGACGAAGGCGGGATCATCGGTTGTTTCCGATCATTGCGGAGGGCGTGGGCCTCAGATAGCGCACGATCTGTCGGATCGCTCGCATCTCCAGCTTCAAGGCCTCGGTGCGAGCGGTCTGTTCGGCTTCCGCAGCGCTGCGGAAGCCCTCGAGCACGGCGCCCTCAAGTTCCTGGAGGTCGGTTCCGATCAGGGCCTCACGGGTAGCGACAGCCACCTGTCTTCCGCCGCTCACGGTGAACACGCCGCGTCGAACGGCGCAGAACCGCTGGTCGCCGTTCGCGCGCCTCCAGCTCACCACCGAAATGGTCAGTACCGTGAGGAAGTCGGCGTGGCCCGGCAGAATGCCGAAGCCGCCACTCTCGTCCTCGGCGCGAATGGCATAGACATCCGACTCGTCGACAACGATCGCCGTCGGCGTGGTGATCAGCAACCTCATGATGTGGCCGCCACCTGCGGCACCGGGCGCGCCTTGTTCCTCGCCTCATTGATCGTACCGACCATGTAGAAGGCATCTTCCGGCCAGTCGTCGCATTGGCCGTCGAGAATGGCGCTACACCCCTTGATCGTGTCGGCGAGCTGCACCGCCCGGCCGGGCATGCCGGTGAACGCCTCCGTTATGGCGAAGGGCTGGGTGAGGAACCGCTGAAGACGGCGGGCGCGCCCGACAATGACGCGATCGCGGGTGCTGAGCTCCTCGATACCGAGCAGCGCAATGATGTCCTGCAGGTCGCGGTAGTGGGCGATGGTCTCTCGCACCTGTTCGGCAACGCGATAATGATCCTCGCCCGCAACGGCCGCATTGAGCAGGATCGAGGAGGAACTCAACGGATCGATCGCCGGATACATGCCTTCGGCGGCCATGCTTCGCGACAGCATGATGGTGCTGTCCAGATGGCTGGAGATTGCCGTCACCGCTGGATCGGTGAAGTCGTCGGCCGGGACGTAGACCGCCTCGATCGCGGTCACCGACGCGCCGGCGATGGAGGTAATGCGCTCGTGCAGTGCGGCGACTTCGCTCGCCAGTGTCGGCTGGTAGCCGACCCGGGAGGGCAGCCGCCCGAGCAAACCGGACACTTCACTGCCGGCCTGGACGAAGCGAAAGACATTGTCCATCAGCAGCAGCACGTTCTGCCGCTTCTTGTCGCGGAAATATTCCGCGATCGTGAGCGCGGTGAGGCCAACGCGCCAACGTGCTCCTGGCGGCTCGTTCATCTGGCCGTAAACTAGCACGCTGCGGTCGAGCACGCCCGACCGCTTCATCTCGGTGAGGAGTTCGTGGCCTTCGCGGGATCGCTCGCCGATGCCGGCGAACACCGATATGCCCTGGTAGCTCTGCACCATCGCGTGGATCAGCTCCATGACCACGACGGTCTTGCCCACTCCGGCGCCGCCGAACATCGCGGCCTTGCCACCCCGTGCCAGCGGTGCGATCAGGTCGATCACCTTGATGCCGGTTTCGAAGATGACTGACGCTGGACTTCGCTGGGCGAGCGCCGGCGCCGGCCGATGTATGGGCGCCCGTTCGCAATCGGCGGGAATCTCCGGTCCGTTATCGTGCGGCGCGCCGATAACATCGAGGAGTCGACCAAGGACAGGGTCGCCGACCGGTACGGTGACGGGGTGTCCTGTCGCAGTCACTCCGGTCCCGCGGCGCAGGCCGCTCGTCGCTTGCAGCGCCACGCACCGCACCGTGTGCCTGTCCAGGTGTGCCTGCACCTCGACGACCAATGAAGTGGGCCCGTCCCATTCGACCAGCAAGGCCTCGTCCACCCGCGGAAGCGGCAGCGCGTCGAAAACGACGTCGATAACCGCCCCCCGAACCGCAACAACGGTGCCAGTGGTCGGCCTTCCAGTGTTCATGTCAGCCTTGTCGCCCGAACAGCCATGTAAACCGTTGATCCTGGTCAACTCTTGCCTTATCGCATGCAAGCACAAATTTGGGGCTCACCGCCGGCGGCGATGTCGAACGATACATCGACCAGCGGCCGCGTGCGTGCCTTCAAATCGCTTTGAAAACCACGCGGTCGGCGGCGGCGATGTCCTCGATCTCGGCGGAATAGGTCTGCCGTGTGCGCCCGATATGGACGTCGAGAATGGCGAGCGTGCCCGCGACGTCCCGGCGCCTGATCGTTTCGAACATCTGGCGATGCTCCTGGAACGACATCTTGGTGTGCAGCGGCTTGACGGCGAGGTGCGTGCGCAGGGCCGCGATCTTGCCGACGTTGCGTTCGTAGGCGTCGCGCAAATAGCCGTTTTCGCAGTGCTCGAAAAAGACGGCGTGGTAACGCGTGTCGAGGTCCAGATAGGCGCGTTGGTCGCCACGGCGCTGCGCCGCCGCCATCTCGGCCACCACCGGCGCAAGATCGGCGGCGAACGTTTCCGGGTTGCGCGCGAGGGCGAGCCTAACCGCGGCTGCTTCGACGGCGCTGCGAAATTCGCAGAGTTCGGCAACTTCGTGGGCGCTCAGCGTGAAAACGAAAGCGCCGCGTTGCGGATAGATGTGCACCAGGCCTTCGTGTCTCAGCCGCGCCAGCGCTTCACGAACCGGTGTCTTCGATACGCCAAGGTCGTCGGCGAGCTGCCGCTCGGAAAGGGGCTGGCCGAGTTCGAGGTCGCCATGAACAATGGAAGAGCGCAGATGCACCAGCGCCGTCTCTGCCAGCGACTTCGGCCGTTCGATGCGTTTGACGCCCCCGAGGCGGCGACGACCTTGTTCCGACTTGCTTGCCATATGAGATGTGATATATCAGATGGCAATGTAAACAACAATCGCCGGCGACGTCGAACCGGGCACCCGAGTCAGTCGTCGCGGGAGGAGGATATGGACCGGGCCGAGCTTGTGCTCGACTGCCGTAACCATCACGGCGAAGGCGTGTTGTGGAACGAGCGCGACAGCCGTCTGTGGTGGACGGACATCGAAGGCAAGCGTTTGTGGTGGTTCGAGCCCGACTCGGCGGAATCCGGTTCGATTGCGATGCCCGACCGTGTCTGTTGCTTCGCACCGCGCCGCCGAGATGGCTTCATCGTCGCCTTCGCCAAATCCGTCGCGTTGTGCGCCGCCGACGGCAGCGTGGTTTCGCTGATCCACGACTTCGAGCCGGACAAACCCGACACGCGCCTGAATGATGGTCGCACCGATCGCCAGGGCCGCCTGATAGCAGGCGGCATGAACGAAGGCTCGCGTGAGCTGACATCGTCCGTGATCCGTGTCGACGCCGATGGTTCGGTGACCACCATCATCGCCGGCGTCGGCTGCGCCAACGGCACCTGTTTCGCGCCCGATGGCTCGCGCATGTACTTCGCCGATTCGTTCGTCGGCACGATCTGGTCCTACGACTACGATGCCGACACCGGTATCCCGAGCAATCGCCGCATCGTCAAGGACTTCAAAGGCGAAGCCGGCATACCTGATGGCTCCTGTGTCGACGCCGAAGGCGCCGTGTGGAATGCAGTGTGGGAAGGCCGCCGGGTCGTCCGTGTTCTGCCCGACGGTACCGTCGACCGGGTCGTCGAGGTGCCGAGCCTGAAGCCTACCTGCTGCGCCTTTGGCGGCGGCGATCTCGACATGCTCTACATCACCACCTCGCGGCTTGGCTCGACCGCCGAGCAGATTGCGGCGGAGCCGACGGCGGGGTCGCTTTTCGCCTTCAAACCCGGTGTGCGTGGCCTCGTCGATGCCGCGTTCGCCGGATGAAAACGAGGATAAATTCGCATCGTCTCTGTGGAAGGGAGGGAGTCATGAACGCCAAATGGACACTACTCACCGGCGGGCTGGCGCTGACGTTGCTGGCGTCGGCCGGCAGTGCTTGGTCACAAGAGAGCTATCCGGCGCCCAAACCGCTTGAAGCAGCCGCCCAGGCCCCGATCAAGGG
>CAZSWL010000307.1:0-5391 GCA_964610725.1 uncultured Bauldia sp. | reverse complement strand
GCGGGTGCAGGCCACCCTCGCTGCGGTCGATGCAGCGTTGACACTGATGGTCGATGGGCCGGGGCGGGCCGCGCGGATGCCGTCCGAGCGCCAGTTCTTCCGCGGCGAGCGACAACTGGCCGCCAACGCGGTGGGGCTGTTTGGACCGGCACCGAAGGGCCGCGCCGGCCGCATCATGGTGACGCTCGGCGCCGACGCCGCCGCCGATCCCGATTTTGTCCGCGACGTCGCGCACCGGGGCGCCAATGTTGTCCGCATCAACTGCGCACACGACAATCAGGACATCTGGGCGCGGATGATCGAGCACGTCCGCCACGTCGAGTCCGAGACCGGCCGCATCCGCATTCTGATGGACATCGCGGGCCCCAAGGTTCGCACCGGCGCCGTGTTCAGTGCGCCCGGTCGCGACCGGGCGATGATCGGCGATGAAATCCTGCTCGCCCGCACAATTGATCCGCGGCTGATCGAATTCCCGTTTCAATGTACCTGCACCCTCCCCGGCGTATTCGATCGCGTAGGGGTCGGTGACCGCATCTCGATCGACGATGGCGTTTTGCGCGGCGCGGTCGTGCGCCAGGTAGCGCAAGGCCTGGTGGTGCGCTTCGACGACGGCAAGTTGAAGGGCGTCAGGCTGAAACCTCAAAAAGGGCTGGTATTCCCCACGTCGATCTCGGCCTCGACCCGATTTCGGATCAGGATCGTGCCGACCTCGACTTCATCGCCGCCCACGCCGATCTGATCGGCTCCTCTTTCGTCGAGACCACCGGGCACGTCGCTGTGGTTCAGGATGAGTTGCGACGGCGTCGCCTCGATTGGAGCAAAATCGGCCTCGTCGCCAAGATCGAGACACCGCGCGCGGTTGCGAACCTGCCCGAAATCATCGTGGAAGCGGCCGGACACCAGCCGCTGGCGGTGATGATCGCGCGCGGCGATCTTGCCGTCGAACTTGGGTTCGAACGCCTCGCCGAGATGCAGGACGAGATTTTGTGGATTTGCGAGGCGGCGCACATCCCGGCGATCTAGGCGACCCAGGTGCTCGAAGGTCTGGTCACCAAGGGGTTACCGTCCCGTGGCGAGATGACGGATGCGGCGATGGCCGGGCGGGCGGAATGCGTCATGCTCAACAAGGGCCGTAACGTCGGCGTCGCCATCGACGCGCTCGACCGGCTGCTGCGCCGGATGGGCGAGCATCAGGTGAAGAAGACACCCACCCTGAGGGCGCTCAAGTCCTGGCCGCCGACCTCCCATACGGATTCTCTCCTTTCCGCAGAATCAGACGGAGGGGAACGCCGGCAAGATCAAAATTGTCGCGCAGGGCATTGACAAGGTAGCGTCGGTAGGCGCCCGGCAGCTTTTGCGGCCGGGAGCAGAAGGCGACGAACGTGGGCGGTCGCGCCTTCAATTGAGTGAGGTATCGCAGCTTGATGCGGCGCCCGGCAACGGCGGGCGGAGGGTGGCGTTCGACCGCCTCAACAAGCCAGCGGTTGAGGGTGGCCGTGCCGATGCGCCGGTTCCAAATGGCCCATGCATCGGTGACGGCGGCCAGCAACTCATCGACGCCCTCTCCGGTCAGGCCCGACACCGGCACCAGCCCAACACCGACGACCTGCGGCAGAAGACGACGGGCCCGTTCGGCAACATCAGCCAGCGTCGCCTGGCGGTCGCTCACCAAATCCCATTTGTCGAGGGCGATGACAATCGCGCGACCTTCCCGCTCGATCAGGTCGACGATCTGAAGATCCTGCTTTTCGAATGGCTGGCCGACGTCAACGACGAGGATGACCACCTCGGCGAAGCGAATGGCGCGCAGCGCGTCGCTGACGGCGAGCTTCTCGAGCTTGCCGGTGACGCGCGATTTGCGCCTGAGACCGGCGGTATCGAAGAGACGGAAATGACGGCCACGCCAGGTCCAATCGACGGCGATCGCGTCGCGGGTGATGCCGGCCTCAGGCCCGGTCAACATCCGCTCCTCGCCGAGGATACGGTTGACCAGCGTCGACTTGCCGACATTGGGTCGACCGACCACCGCGACCCGTAGCGACTGCTCAGTCGCCGACGGCGTCTCGGCGCCAGCGGGCAGGCAAGCCGCGAGCGCCGCGACGAGATCGCCCATGCCTTCGCCATGTTCGGCGGAGATCACCACCGGATCACCCAGGCCGAGGGCGTAGGCGTCAAGCACCCCGGCGTCGGCGGCAGCGCTCTCGGCCTTGTTGGCGACCACGACCAGCGGGCGGCCGGTCGCCCGCAGAACATCGGCGAAGTGGCGGTCGAGCGGCGTCAGTCCAGACAGGGCATCGACGACAAAGAGGGCAACGTCCGCCGACTGAACGGCCGCCTCGGTCTGTTCGACCATGCGCGCAACGAGCGTGCCGGGTGCGGTGTCGTCGAGCCCGGCAGTGTCAATGGCGGTGAAGCGCAGATGGCCGAGGCGCGCTTCACCTTCGCGGCGGTCGCGGGTGACGCCAGGCAGATCGTCGACGATAGCGACACGGCGGCCGACGAGGCGATTGAACAGGGTCGATTTGCCGACGTTCGGTCGGCCGACGATGGCAACGCGGGGTGGCTCGTGCTGGGCCATTATTGCCAACGTTCCGGGTCGGGCGCGACCGGTAACCGGGACCGGGGCGCCTAGCCCTGCGGCTTGTCGGTGCTTGCCGCTGTTCCCGTCTGCGATGCGATCAGCGCCAGCATCAGTTGGCTGCGCTGGCGCAGGTCCTGAGGCGTGTCTTGGTCCTTGTTGATCTCGTCGAAATAGGTCTTGGCGGCCGCATAGTCGCCGGCGCGCCAGGCGGCGAGACCAAGGATCTCGCGAGCAGCGTGCCGCCAGGGGTTGCCAACCTGGGCGAGATCGCCGATGCGCTTCTTCAGTTCGGCAAAGTTGGCCTGATCGACGGCGAGCCAGGCAGCACGGACGCGGGCGAGATTGCGCGTATCCTCGGAAACGCCAGGCCGGGCGGCGATCGCGTCGTACTGGGCGATGGCGCCGGAGGTGTCACCGCTGGCGGCCTTCTCGGCAGCAATCCGGAAGTCGGCCAGGATCTGGTACCCGCTGCTGCCGCTCGCCGCGATTTGCTTGAGCGCGGTGATCGCCTCGTCGTGCTTGCCCTGGTCGGCAAGTTGCAGCGCAGCAACGAAGCGGTCTCCGTTGGCTTGCGCCTGACGCAGATTCCAGTATTGCCAGCCGCGGTAACCGGCGGTCACCGCAACGATCAGGACCGCCAAACCGATGATGTACGGGGCAAAACGGTTCCACAGCTTGCGAAGTTGCTCGCGCCGCAGATCCTCGTCGACTTCGCGAAAGATATCGGACATCTCACCTACCGGGACGGGCCCATCGCGGGCGCCCAGGACCGGGCGGGCGCACCATATCGCCCGCCCGCGAGGCTTGCAAACACGCTGAATTCGGCGATTCGACGCGCCGCCTGGCCGATTCGGCGCCCATCCGCCGCTTCCCGCGCAAACTGGCAATCACGCAATTGTGCGGTCTGTCGTATCCGAATTGTTCCGGTCACCGGTTGTTGATGAGGGCGGTGGTAACGTAGGCTTGTGCAAAGACAAGGAGGCTGCGCGGCCCCGGGGCGGGCTGTGTGTTGTGTTGCGGGCTGAGTAGCATGAAGCGGCTGATCTGGACGCTTGTGCTGACGGCGGCGTGGTGCGCGTCGCCGGCGTGGGCTGGTCCGCTGGTCGTGGCCAAGGTCGATCTCTCCGAACAGCGCATGGTGGTCTACGTCGACGGCCTCCAGCGATACACATGGCCCGTGTCGACGGCGCGGCACGGCTACCACACCCCCGTCGGGAGGTTTCATCCGCAGCGGCTGGAGGTGGTATGGTACTCGCGCAAGTATCACATGTCGCCGATGCCGCATTCGATCTTCTTCCTCGGCGGCTACGCCATTCACGGAACCTACGCGGTCCGCCTGCTCGGGCGGCCGGCGTCACACGGCTGCGTCCGGCTGCACCCGTCGAACGCGGCGACCCTCTACACGCTGGTGCGCCGCTACGGGATGAACCGCACGACGATCCTTGTCACGCGCTAGGCCAGGGAGGCCGCCATGCGCGACGCTCCACGCGGGCGGCGGGCGCCGTCGGATCGCAGCAGAGGGTCAGTGGATCGCGGCCTCCGCGCGGCTGCGTCCGCCTGCATCCGGACGACGCCAAGATCTTCTACGATCTTGTGCGTGAAAATGGCGCGGCCAACACGCTGATCAGCGTCGTCAATTAGGCCGTTGTTTCAACCGGGCGTGTTGGCGACAAAGCGATTGACAATGCGGACGAACTCGCGGAGCTCCGCAATCAACTGGGTAGTGAAACGAAAATCGTTGGCGACCGCGTCAATCGCCAGAAGCACCACCAGGAACGCAATAACGACGATGACTCTTCGCATGGGCTTTTGCCACACTACGCGCTGGCCCGGGAGGCTAACCCCCAAGCCTGCCGAATCAGCCCCGCGTCATTCTTAGCCTAGGTTCGTGCGCGGCACCAAACGCCGCGGGAGCGGCTCTCGCAGATGTGACCGCAGTCACTGGCCAAAGCAGCACGCCACCCTATTTAGAGTTGTAACTAATCACGGACTGAGCCCCGAGTCCCCGCTCGAGACGACGCCTGTTCCCCCACCCCGCAAAGGCGTCAGTTCAGTCCTGACCCCGCCGCCGTCCGGCGCAATCCGGGCGGCGGCGTCCGTTTATCATTCCCACTCGATGGTTCCCGGCGGCTTGGAGGTCACGTCGTAGACCACCCGGTTGATGCCCTTGACCTCGTTGATGATGCGGGTGGCGGTGCGGCCGAGGAAGGTCATGTCGAACGGGTAGAAGTCGGCGGTCATGCCGTCGTCGGAGGTGACCGCGCGCAGCCCGCAGACATAGTCGTAGGTGCGCGCATCGCCCATGACGCCGACCGTCCTCACCGGCAGTAGCACGGCGAAAGCCTGCCAGATGGCGTCATAGAGCCCGGCGTTGCGGATCTCGTCGAGATAGATGGCGTCGGCCTTGCGCAGGATCGCAAGCTTTTCCCGGGTGACCTCGCCTGGAATTCGGATCGCCAGGCCCGGTCCCGGAAAGGGATGGCGGCCGACGAACGCCTGCGGCAGTCCGAGTTCGCGGCCGAGTACCCTCACCTCGTCCTTGAACAAATCGCGCAGTGGCTCGATCAGCTTCATCTTCATGCGCGCCGGCAAGCCGCCGACGTTATGGTGAGACTTGATCGTCGCCGAGGGCCCGCCCAAGGCCGATACGCTTTCGATCACGTCGGGGTAGAGAGTGCCTTGGGCAAGGAAGTCGGCGCCGCCCGCCCGTTGCGCCTCGGTATCAAAGACATCGATGAACAGGCCGCCGATGACCTTGCGTTTGGCCTCCGGGTCGGTGACGCCGGTCAGCGCGGCGAGGAAATCGCCGG
>CAZSWL010000306.1:0-3619 GCA_964610725.1 uncultured Bauldia sp. | reverse complement strand
TCATCAACCTGTTCCTGTTCCTGCTGCGCTTCTTCGGCAACAGCCGCAGCTAGGCGGACATTTTCGCTAACGCCAGGGGCGCGGCCCACCCGGCCGCGCCCTTTTGCTATTGTCGCATGACGATCAGCGCGCCACCCGGGCACATCCCATGTCCGCCGTCATCCGCCCCGTCACCACCGCCGACATCACCGTGATTACCGCGATCTACGGCGAGGCGGTCACCGTCGGCACGGCGACGTTTGAGGTCGTGCCGCCCGACGAAGCCGAGATGGGCCGTCGCATGGCCGCCCTTGTCGCCGGCGGTCATCCCTACCTGGTCGCCGAACGCGGCGGCGTGGTGGTCGGCTTCGGCTACGCCGGCCCCTACCGGGAGCGGGCGGCATACTGCAACACGGTGGAGGACGCGGTCTACATCGCCAGAGGGGCGCGCGGGCAGGGGATCGGCAGGGCGCTGTTGCGCGGCCTCATCGACGAAGCCGCGGCGCGCGGTTTCCGCCAGATGATCGCGGTGATCGGCGACTCGGGCAACGTTGCGTCGATCCGCCTGCATGAGGCGACCGGCTTCGATATCGGCGGGACGCTGAAGGACGTCGGCTACAAGCACGGCCGCTGGCTCGACACCGTCATCATGCAACGCGCCCTCGGCGCCGGCGCCGGCAGCGCACCGTCGCGCTGAGGCGATCAGGCGACGACGGTCAGACCGGGATCGAGCGCGCGCAGCACGCGGCCGAGATCGGGGCCGTGGCGGACGATCATGCCGGTGGCGGCGACGATCGAATAGGCGCCCTGACGGCGGGCCTGGCGCGGCTGCTTGACGATGCGATAGAGAGGCATCTCCGAGGCGCGGCGGAAGACCGAGAAGACGGCGCGTTCGCGCATCTGGTCGATGGCGTAGTCGCGCCACTCGCCGTCGGCGACCTTGCGGCCGTAGACCTCGAGAATCTCGTTGAGTTCGTGTCGGTTGAAGGTGATGGGAGCGTTACGCTGACTGGCGGCCAGGGCGATCAGGCGGGCCCGGCCGCCGGACGGTTCTTTGTCTTCGACCTCGTTCACGGGCTTCTCCCTGCTTGTTACGGGATCGTCACCTCGCCGTCATGATTGCGCTCATCGCGGCACAAGGCAAGCAGGGCGACGACGGCGCCGCCCGCGGCGGGGCGACGGGCGCGGCAACGGCCCACGAATACCACGATTTCGCCCTTTTTCGGCCCTTGCCCGGCCACCTTGGCCGACGATGCTGTCATCGTTGCCTCAGACGGTTCGGTTCGGCAGAGGCCACGGTAGTTTTCAGCCCCCCAGCCCCCCGGGGCTTTCTCGTCGGACCGAACCACTGTTCAGTAGCGTAGCGTGCTCGTCCCAATCCTCGGAGGTAGCACCTTGGCCGGCGCTCGCGCCGGCCAAGCGTTTTTCGGCCCGTGCCCAATGCGCGCGCGGGGCTTGCATCGCTCGCCGCCGGCGACGATATGAAAGGCCGATTCGAGCGAGGGCAACGGATCCCGTCGATGGCTGAGGCGGCGGCAAAGCAGGGCGAAACCCGGGCGTTCGAGGCGGAGGTCGCGCGCCTCCTCCATCTCATGGTGCACGCGGTCTATTCGAACCGCGACGTCTTCCTGCGCGAGCTCATCTCCAACGGTGCCGACGCCTGTGAGCGGCTGCGCACGCTGGCGCTCACCGACCCGGAGCTTGCGGCGGGCGACGAGCCGTTCCGCATCGTGCTCGCCGCCGACAAGGCGGCCGGCCTCCTGTCGGTCGAGGACAACGGCGTCGGCATGGGGCGCGACGAGCTGGTCGACAATCTCGGTACCATTGCTCGTTCCGGCACCCGCGCCTTCCTCGAGAGCCTCGGCGAGGACGGTGCCGACAACCAGCTGATCGGCCAGTTCGGAGTCGGCTTCTACTCCGCCTTCATGGTGGCGCGCGCGGTCGAGGTGATCTCGCGGCGGGCGGGAAGCGAGGAGGCGTGGCGCTGGCGCTCAGACGGGGCGGGCAGCTACACGGTCGCGCCGACAACCCTCGCCGAGGCGCCTCGGCGCGGCACCCGCGTGGTGCTCACCCTCAGCGACGACGCCAGGACCTACGCCGAACAAGCGACCATCGAGCGGGTGGTGGCGGCCTATTCCTCGCACGTGCCGGTGCCGATCGTGCTCAAGCTCGGCGACGGCCAGGCGGAGAAGACGCTTGCCGACGGCAGCGCGGTGTGGCGCAAGCCGAAATCGGCGGCGAGCAAGGAGGAGTACGCCGAGTTCTACGGCCACGTCTCCGGCCAGTTCGACGAGCCGGCGCTCACCATCCATTACCGTGCCGAGGGCCGCCACGAATACGCGGTGTTGCTGTTCGTCCCCTCGCTGAAACCGTTCGACCTGTTCGATCCGGCGCGCAAGGGCCGCATCAAGCTCTACGTGCGCCGCGTCTTCATCACCGACGCCGCCGACATCCTGCCGCCGTGGCTGAGGTTCGTGCGCGGGGTGATCGACTCGGAAGACCTGCCGCTCAACATCTCGCGCGAGATGCTGCAGACCAACCCGATCCTTTCGGCAATCGGCAAGGCGGTCACCGGCCGGGTGCTGAGCGAATTGGGCAAGCTCGCCGACACCGACAAGGAGACCTTCGAGAAGGTGTGGGAGGCGTTCGGGGCGGTGCTCAAGGAAGGTCTCTACGAGGACGCCGAGCGACGCGACGCTCTCTACAAGATCGCCCGCTTCAGGACCACCACCGGCGGCGGGACGTGGCGCAGCCTCGCCGATGTCGTCGCCGGCTTCCGCCGCAACCAAAAGGCGATCTATTACGCGCTCGGCGACAGTGAGGCGGCGATCCTCGCCAGTCCGCAGCTCGAGGGCTTCGCCAGCCGCGGCATCGAGGTGCTGGTGCTCGCCGACCCGGTCGACGCCTTCTGGGTGCGTACCGCCCTCGGCTTCGACGGTAAACCGTTCCAGTCGGTGACGCAGGGAGCGGCGGACCTTGCTGCGATACCGCCCGCCGGCAGCGAAGACGGCAAGGCGGACGAAGCGGCGCCCGACGCGGCGGTGGCGACCCTCGCCGCCCACTTCAAACAAACGCTCGGCGACAAGGTGAGCGCGGTCAGGACGTCGACCCGGCTGGCGACCAGTGCGGTCTGCCTGGTGGCGCCGGACACCGCACCCGACCGCCAGCTCGAAAAGATCCTGTCGCGGGCGGGCGAGATCAAGAGCGCCGCCGCGCCGGTGCTCGAGCTCAACCCGGGCCACGCCCTGATCAAGGCGCTGGCGGCGAAGGCGACGGCGGGTGGCGCCAAAGACGCGCTCGAGGACGCGGCCGTCATCCTGTACGGCGAGGCGAAGATCCTCGACGGCGATGCGCCCGACGACGCAGCCGATCACGCCACCCGCGTCGGCCGGCTGATCGAGCGCGCGCTGGGCTGAGCCGGCTACCGGCCCATGTCGATGGTGGCGGCGCCGAGTATCAGGCCGGGCAGCCCGTCGGCGGTCTCGGTCTGCAGGAGGACGGCGCAGCGGGCGACGTTGGCCTGGGTCACCTCGCTCTTGGGCAGATCGACCGACAGCGCCTCGCCCTTCCACATCTCGATCGGCCTCAGCTTGCGCACCACGTCGTGGTAGGTGATCGTGCGGCCGCGGTTCTCGCCGCG
>CAZSWL010000305.1:0-49060 GCA_964610725.1 uncultured Bauldia sp. | reverse complement strand
TCGGCATCACCAACCAGCGCGAGACGGTGGTGGTGTGGGACCGCCGAACCGGCAAGCCGATCCATCGCGCGATCGTCTGGCAGGATCGTCGCACCGCCGATCGCTGCGCCGCGCTCGCCGCTGCCGGACACGAGCCGGCGGTCGCCGCCGCCAGCGGTCTCATTCTCGATCCCTATTTCTCCGGGACCAAAGTTGCCTGGTTGCTCGATCACGTGAGAGGCGCTCGTGCCAGGGCCGCCCGCGGCGACCTCTGCTTCGGCACCGTCGATTCGTTTCTGATCTGGCGCCTGACCGGCGGCCGGGTTCATGCCACCGACGCCACCAACGCCGCCCGCACGCTGATGTTCGACATCCACAGGGGCGAGTGGAGCGACGCGCTGCTTGCCATGCTCGGCGTGCCGCGTGCGATGTTGCCTGAGGTGAAGGATTGCGCCGCCGACTTCGGCGTCACCAACCGGCGCATTCTCGGCGCCGCGATCCCGATCCTCGGCGTCGCCGGCGACCAGCAGGCGGCAACCGTCGGCCAGGCCTGCTTCCGTCCGGGCATGGTGAAGTCGACATACGGCACCGGCTGTTTCGCGCTCCTCAACACCGGCGGCGAGGCGGTGCGGTCGAACAACCGCCTACTCACCACCATCGCCTATCAGCTCGGCGGCCGCCGCACCTACGCGCTGGAAGGGTCGATCTTCGTTGCCGGCGCCGCGGTGCAGTGGCTGCGCGACGGCCTGAGGCTCGTCCGTCGTGCCGCCGACGCCGGCACGCTCGCGGCACGAGCCGATCCCGAGCATCCGGTCTATCTGGTGCCGGCCTTCGTCGGACTCGGCGCTCCCCATTGGGATGCGGACGCGCGCGGCGCGATCTTCGGCCTCACCCGCGGCACCACTGCCGCCGAGCTCGCCCGCGCGGCGCTGGAATCGGTCTGCTACCAGACCCTCGATCTTGTCGAGGCGATGGGCCGCGACTGGACCCACCGCAAGGGTGCCCGCCCCGTGGTCAGGGTCGACGGCGGCATGGTCGCGTCGGACTGGACCATGCAGTGCCTGGCCGACATCCTCGACGCCCCGGTCGACCGGCCGCGGCTGCTCGAGACGACCGCGCTCGGCGCGGCCTATCTCGCCGGCCTCAAGGCCGGCATCTGTCCGCCGCCGGCGACCTTCGCCCGGCAATGGCAGCTCGACCGCCGCTTCACGCCGAAGATGAGACCGGCCGAACGCGCGCGCAAGATCGCGGGGTGGCAGGATGCCCTCACGCGCACCCTCAGCCACGGACATGGCGAACACGCCTGACGGGCAAGCCCCGGCACCGGCAAGCCCGTTCCGCTGATCGGCGGGCCGGCGGCAATTTTGCACTCGCCGATTGCACAATTTCAAAAATTGTTGTTACTCGGGGCAGAAAGCAACTTGTCGAGCCAAACACACGCAAATGCCGGAAAATCCGCATGGAGCTTAAAACTCCGCAGCCTCCCGAGAACTACGAGGCGCTGATCGGCGCCATTCATGCTCAATATGACGCGCTCAGCGGCAGCTATCAGAAGATAGCTCGCTATTTGACGCAAAATCCCAACGACGTTGCTATCAAATCAGTGTCGACCCTGGCCGTCGCCAGTGGCGTCCACGCGTCCAGTTTCGTGCGCTTCGCGCAGCATTTTGGCTTCAAGGGTTTCAAGCAGCTGCAACTGGTGTTTCGCGCGCGCCTGGCCACGGCGGCCCAGGGTTTCGATGCCCGCGTCAATGCTCTCAAGACCGAGCTGGAGCTGCATCGACCAGGCAGCTTCACCGCAACGCTCGGCGATCTTGTCGCCCGCGACATTGCCTCGCTCCAGGACCTGCTCAGCGCAACCGGTGAGGAGCAACTCGTTCGCGCTGTCGAAATCCTCGCCAACGCGGACACCATCTACCTGGTGGGGCAATTGCGATCAGCGCCCATTGCCCTGTTCATTCGCTACGTCCTGACGATGCTGCGCCGCAAGGTGACCTTGCTTGACGCTGCCGGCGGCCTGTCCACCGAAATGGCCCGGGTGATGCGTTCCGATGATGCGCTGATTGCCGTTTCGTTTCGCTACTATGCCAAGGAGGTCGTCAGCATTGTCGAGACCGCTCACCAGGCCAAAGTGCCGATCGTTGCCATATCCGACAGCACGCTATCGCCGCTCGCCAAGAACGCCGCCGTGCTGTTTCCGATTCCGGAAGACGAATACAGCTTCTCGCGCTCGCTTGCTGCGCCGATGTGCCTCGCCCAGGCCATGTTGATTGCCCTGGCGGCGCGCCTTAGCCCGGACGAGAGCGAACGCGTTCGCATACCGGTGGCGACACAGCCGCGCAGACGAAATTGAGTTATGCAAGCCGGCAAGGACCGTCGGCTGTGACGGCGGTCGGCTGCTCGTCTACGATCGCCTCAGCGCCCATGCGTGCAAGGCCTTGTCGCCGATCAGCGCCACCACGATGATGACGCCGAGCAAGACGTTGAACCATTGCGGCTGGACACTGTTGAGGACGAGAAAGCTCTGGATGCCTGTCAGCGCGAAGGCGCCGAGAGCCGCACCAACCATCGAACAGCGGCCGCCGGTCAGCAGACAACCCCCGATCACGCAGGCGGCAATCGCCTGAAGCTCCTCGAGGCGACCGAAGGAACCGTCCGCGAAACCGATCTTCGATGCTTCGAGGACGCCGGCGAAGGCGGCCAGAATGCCACTCAACACGAACACCTGCCACTTCATCGCCGTGACATGGACGCCGCGGGAAAGCGCGCTGGCATCGTTGCCGCCGAGGGCGAGCAGACGGTTGCCGAAGGGTGTCGCAAACACGACGGCGTGGAGCACCACCACCATCGCGATCAGCCACAATATGGAATCCTTGTAACCGAAGAATTCATACCCACCAAAGATCGCGTAGGCGACCGACTGCCTGAGCTGATCGCCGGCCGTAAACGAGAAGCCCTCGGTGAGCGCATAGCAGATCCCGCGGAAGATGAAGAGGGTGCCAAGCGTGGCGATCAGTGCGCTGACCTTGAAGCGCGTGACCAGCAGACCGTTGAACGCGCCGATGGCGCCGCCACAGATCAAGGCGAGAATCACCGCAGGAAACGCACCGATCGTCGAGGCCGAGCCAAGATAGACGAGCGCGCCGATGCCGAAAATCGAACCGACCGAGATATCGATCTCGCGAGCCGTGATCACCAGAGCCTCGCCCAGCGCCATGATGCCGAGCGTGGCCGACGCCTGGAGAACGGAGGTCATGTTGGCCTGCGAAATCCACGTCCCGCTGGTCTGAACGGAAAACACGACAACGATCACGGCGGTGAAGACGATAACGCTGGTTGCCGGCCGCTTGACCAGTTGGAACAGCTCGAGCCTGCTGGCGGTTTGCGCGCTCACGCCACCTCCTGGCTGGCGCCGGTGCGTCCGCCTTCGCGGATGATCTGCTCGAGCTCGTCGCTGGTCATCTCTCCGCTCTTGACGTCGGCGATCTTGACCCCGTTCTCGAGAATGACGATGCGATCGGCGATCTTGTGCACCTGGAAGATGTCGTGGGTGATGTAGATGACGAGCAGGCCCTGGTCGCGCAATTGCAGGGCGAGGTGATTGACATGCTCGCGCTCGCGCACCGAGAGGTGGTTGGTCGGCTCATCCATGATGATCACACGATTCTTGAAGGCAACCGAACGTCCGATCTTGATCGACTGACGTTCGCCGCCGGACAACAAGCTGACTTCGTCGTCCGCGCCCACGTTGGCGCGCAGGCCGAAGTCGTGCAGGACCTTGCGACTGTCGTCCCGCATCTTGGTGAAGTCCAGAAATGGCAGGCCGAGAACGTGCCGCACCGGCTCGCGGCCGAGATAGAAATTGCGTGCGATCGACAGGTTTTCGCAGAGCCCAACTGCCTGCTGGATGGTCTCGATACCCAGCTCTATGGCGAGCTTCGGATGGAAATAGGTGATCTCCTTGCCATCGAAGAACACGCGCCCGTTGGTCGGCGTGTACAGGCCGGAGAGAACCCGAATCAGCGTCGTCTTGCCCGCCCCGTTGTCGCCAACCAGCCCAACCAACTCGCCGGCATCAAAATCCACCGACACATGCTTCAGGGCTTCGAATCGGCCGAAGCGAAGATCGATGTTTTCCATCCTGACCAGGGGCGCGCCATTGGTAGTCATGTCGTGCCTTTCATAACGTTCTGAGCGTAGCGCTCAGCCATTGGTTCACGATGATAGCGATGACCAGAACGATGCCCACGAACGTAATGTACCACGACGATGGCGCACCCATGCCGATCAACTCGTAGCGGACGCTGGTGATGATGAAGGCGCCGAGCGCGGCACCGATCGCCGAGCCGCGCCCGCCGGTGAGCAGCGCGCCGCCGACCACCGCGGCAGCGATGGCTTGCAGTTCCATCTGCTCTCCGAGCGTGACGTGCGTCTGGGGCTGGTCGGCGACGGTCACAATTCCGGAAAAACCGGCAAGAGCGGACGATGCGGCGAACGCGAACGTCTTGGCGCGGCCGATGTCGACGCCGCGGGAATGCGCGCTTGCCGAGTCGCCACCGATCGCCAACAGGTGGTTTCCGGTGCGGCTCGCGGTAAGGATCAATTGAAAAGCAATGACGACGATCACAAACAGGAAGAATCCGTTCTCGAACCACAGCCAATTACCGCCGAGCAAATTCGTCAACCACTCGACCCTGTTTGCTTTGGATAGAGAGTCCGCCGTGCCCCCCGACCAAACGTAGATGATACCGCGATAGAAGAACAACGAACTGAGGGTCACGATCATCGAAACCATGCCCGCGCGGACGACCAAAAATGCATTGATCAGGCCCGCGGCTATAGCGATTGCCATTGCCGCCAAAAATGCGAGAGGTACGCCGAGAGGCGCGGCAAAGGTGATGAAGGCGATCGCCGTCAGCCCGTAGATGGAGCCCACCGAAAGGTCGATCTCGCCGGTCAGAATGACCAATGACTCGCCGACCGCAACCAGACCCAGGATGGCCGTGTACTGGCTGACGTTGAGCAGCGTGAAGAACGACCAGAATCCGTTGAAGTCGAAAGCGGTGAAAACGACCAGAAGCGCCGCGGCGGCGACGATTGCACCGACATCGGCACGACGCCCTAACCTGGAAAGAACGGACGAGGGTGTCACAGCAATCCAGCTAGCCGCTGCTTCCGATATGAGGACCGGGATCGCGGGCGCCGCGCTCCCGAACGATACGTGTCCGGGAGCGCGGGTGTTGTCCGCGTCAACGAGCCTTGCTTACCAGACTGACGCCTGCTTGTCGTAAGCGTCGCCGAAGACATTCTTCACCATCCCCACCCAGTGGTCGATGCTGGAGGCATCGATCACGACGGGGCCGGTGATGATGTCGGACTGCGGCTTGTAGCCGAACTCGTGGTACCAGTAGAGCCACTCCATCGGCACGTAGCCCTGCAGCCAGAAGCCCTGGCTGTTGGTCTCGAAGACCTTGCCTTCCTTGATGCCTTCGAGCGCCACCGGGCTGGCGTCGACGGTCAGGATTGTCATCCCCTTGTCGTCGACTTTCGGGTCGAGCCCCATCTGATCGGCGACCCCGTAGGCCCAGGGAGCAGACCACGACGCAACCGTGAAGATGTAGTTCACGTCCTTGTTGCGCGACAGGTACGCCTGCATGATGTTGCGTGCCTGGGCCGGGTCGGCGGTGATGGCGAGGTTCTCGACCGGCACGTTGATTTTCTTCATCGCGTCGGTCATGCCGCGGCAGCGCGCTTGGAGGCCCTGGTGGGCCGCGTCGTGGATGGCGCACATCACCTTGGTCGGCATGGGCAGCTTGCCGGCCTGGGCCGCCTCGATGGCATGCTCACCAAGCTTGAGGCCGGTCAGGTACTCGTCACCGCCCACGTAGGTCAGATACTTGATGCGCTGGTCTGGCGGGCGCGTATCGGGAATGTTGAATGCAACCACCGGGATGCCCTGCGCGATCGCCTTGTTGAGCACCGGCTCGAACGCCTCGCTGGAAACGATGGGCACGGCAATGCCGTCCGGCTTGGTCGCGATCGCCTGTTCGAGCAGCTGAACGTGCTTCTGCACCGAGTACTCGTTGGTCGAGATGTATTCGGTCTTGACGTCGGGGTACTTCTTCTCGAAGGCCGCCAGCGACAGCGTGAGCCATTTCATGTTCGGATCGTTGGAGCCGATGTGCGACACCATGACGAAACGATATTTCGGTTGCGCTTGGGCCGAGGTCACCGCCGCTCCCGCGAACGTCAGCGACAGCGCGGCTGCCGACGCTGCCGCCAATCCCAGAATGGTTCGTCTGTTCATGCTCATTCCTCCCTTGCCAGAGCGTGCCGTCCGTCTGGTCCACGCGACACCGAGGGACGCCGCCTGTTGCAACGTTAATTGCAAATTTTGAAATAGGCAAATCCTATTTCCGACCTTGTTTGGCTCTCGCGCCGGATTGTCCTCGTTCTAGGCCACCCCGTCTCAATTGCGCCTGCAGCAGTCACACGGCCGGGTCATGCCTGTCACCAACGACACCGCAGGCAATCGGTAACGGAACCTCTATGGCAATTATTAATGTTTCTAGAATATTTGTTTCACACCAGAAGGCGCCTGTCAAGCTTGAGTCGTCGATTCTAGCGGTCGTGCCTGCGGACGACGCACGCACATCGGCCGCCGGTATGGAATTTTCGTTCCCCCGGCCCGCCTGCGCGGACCGTGTCAACCATCGTCGTATCGCCGTGCCCGATCCTCGCGTTCGGCCGATGACGGGCAGCTCCATCCAGGCGGCTCAGCTCGGCTCCTCGATCGTGTACCCGGCGCCGTGGAGGGCGGCGACCAGGGTCTTGTGTCCGATCTTGGCGTATTCAAACGGCGGCGCCTTGGCGGGATCTTGCTCGGCCTCGACGACGAACCAGCCTTCGTAGCCGACGTCGGCGAGACGACGGACGATGGCGGCAAAGTCGAGACTGCCATCGCCCGGTACGGTGAACGCGCCGGCAAGGACCGCGTCGAGGAAGCTGTCGCGGTCGCGGTCGAGCCCGGCAACGACATCGGCACGCACGTCCTTGGTGTGCACGTGCACGATGCGCCGACCGTGTTTGTCGATCGCGCGCAACACACCGCCGCCGGCAAACGCCATATGGCCGGCGTCATAGAGCAACCTGACAGCGTCTCCGGTCGCCGCCATCAGACGATCGAGATCGTGCTCGGTCTCGATGGCCGTCGCCATGTGATGGTGAAAGCCGAGCGGCACGCCTTCCTCGGCGCAGAATTCGGCGAAGGCGGTCAGTTTGCGGCCATACGTTTTGATCTGGTCGTCGCTCAGCCGGCGGCGGGTGTTGAGCGGCGCGTCGCGTTTATTCTGGACGGTGCCAGCGGTCTCGCCATAGCAAAGGCAGGCAGCGCCGAGATCGCGAAACAAGGCGAGCTGGGCGCGCGCGCGATCCTTTTCGGCTTCCAGGTCGTTGTCGAGCACCGTACCCGAATACCAGCCGGAGGCCAGGTGGAGGCCGTAGGAGTCGAGGATCGGGCCGAGTTCGGCGGAAGTCTTGGGGAACTTGCCGCCGGTCTCGACGCCGCTGTAGCCGGCCGCGCGGCTTTCCTTGAGGCATGTCTCAAGCGGCGTGTCGCCGCCCAGCTCAGGCAGGTCGTCGTTGGACCAGGCAATCGGTGCGATGCCGAGCTTCGCCTTCATTACTCTTCTCCCGTGCGCTAGACGCCGACGCGCTGCTTGGCGCGGTCCGCAACCTGTTCGGCGCGGGCCTCTTGGACTTCCTTGCGGGTGCTGATCGCGGGAACCCCGACGTCCCACCAGGCGTCGCCCGGCACCCATGCGTAGGCGTCAGTGTTGACGGAGATGACAGTGGTGCGGTCGTTGCCCTTCGCCCATTCGATCGCGCTCTCCAGGTCGGCGATGCTTTCCGCATGACGGGCTAGCGCCCCCATCGCCTCGGCGTGCTTGACGAAGTCGACAGAGAACGGGCGCTTCACGCGCGCGTCGCTGATCAGATTGTTGAACGGTGCACCGCCCTTGGCGATCTGCAACCGGTTGATGACGGCAAAGCCGCCATTGTCACAGACGATGACGATCATCTTGTGTCCGGCGAGCACGCTCGAATAGATGTCCGAGTTCAACATCATGTACGAGCCGTCGCCGCTCATCACGAAGACGTCGCGATCGGGATCGGCCATGGCGGCGCCCCAGCCGCCGGCGATCTCGTAGCCCATGCACGAAAAACCGAATTCGCAGTCGAAAGTGTTGGCCGCTTTCACCCGCCAGCCCTTGGCGACCTCGCCAGGCAGCCCGCCGGCCGCCGCCACCATGTAGTCGGCAGCGCCCGCCTTGCGATTGACGGCTGCGACCACCTGCGCATAGGTCGGAGTGGCGGTGTTGGTCGGCGCCTGCAGCTTGTCGAGCAGACGGTTCCATTCGGCGAACTCTTTGCGACCCTTGTCGCTCCAGCTTTTCGCCACCGACCATTCGCCGAGCGCGGCGTCGAGCTCGCTGACTGTTGCCAGCGCATCACCCACTACCGCCAGTGCCCGGTGCTTCACCGCATCGAAGCGCGCCGTGTTGATCGAGATGAATCGGGCGTCGTGCGAGAAGGCGGTCCACGATCCGGTGGTGAAGTCCTGCAGCCGCGTGCCGATGGCGATGATGACGTCGGCCTCGGCGGCCATGGCATTGGCCGAGGTCGATCCGATGATGCCGATCGGACCGACATGAACGGGATGATCATGGGTGAGCGTACCCTTGCCGGCGATGGTCTCGGTAACGGGGATGCCGTGCGCGGCAGCGAGTTTGGCAACCGCATCCTCTGCGCCCGAATAGCGCACACCGCCGCCGGAAATGATCAGCGGCCGCTTGGCGGTCTTGAGGAGATCGACGGCTTGCTTGAGCCGCGCCTCGTCCGGCCGCGGCCGTGGAACGGTGTGCACGGTCGGCTCGAAAAAAGCGGCCGGGTAGTCGAAGGCCATCTCCTGGACGTCCTGGCAAAGCCCGAGAAACGCCGGTCCGCAATCGGCCGGATCGAGCATGGTGGCGATCGCCTGCGGCAGCGACGAGATGATCTGTTCGGGGTTTTGTATCCGGTCCCAATAACGGGTGACGGCCCTCAACGCATCGTTCACCGTTGTGGTTGGATTTCCGAAATGCTCGACCTGCTGCAAAACCGGATCGGGCCGGCGGCTTGCGAATCTGTCGCCCGAAAGGATGAGGACCGGCAACCGGTTGGCATGACCGACGCCTGCTGCCGTCACGACGTTGGTTGCGCCCGGGCCGATCGACGTGGCGACCGCCATCATCTGCCTGCGTCGTTTCGCCTTGGCAAAACCGAGCGCGGCCAGCGCCATCGACTGCTCGTTCTGGCCGCGCCACGTCGGCAGCGCGTCGCGCGCACCGTAAAGGGCTTCCCCCAGGCAGGTGACATTGCCATGGCCGAAGATTGCGAACACGCCGGCGAACAGCGGGACGCGTTGGCCGTCGAGTTCGGTGAACTGGCTGCACAAGTGGCGCACGAGCGCCTGGGCCATCGTGAGTGGTATGGTCTTCTGGGCCATGAGCGTCCTCCCTGATGGTATTGGCTTCAGAAGGAATATTGCCGCGTTGACATCGTTGCAACAAAAATTGCATTGATTACAGGCCATCGCGCACGGAGGATGAAATGACTGGCATTGCGGTGATCGGATGTGGGCGCATCGGGCGCATGCATGCGGCAAACGTGGCACGGCACCCGCGTGCCCGCCTCGTTGCGGTGTACGACGTTGTCGACAAGCTTTCGAATTCGGTGGCTGAGGAGACCGGCGCGCGGGCAGCCGCCAGCCTGGACGACGTATTGGGCGCCCCCGATGTCGACGCTCTGCTTGTGGCTTCGTTGACCGAGACCCACGCCGAGCTCATCGAACGCGGAGCCAAGGCGGGCAAGGCCGTCCTCTGCGAGAAGCCGATCGATCTCGACATCAAGCGGGTCAATCGTTGCGCCGAGGCGATCAAGGGGCTCGATGTCCCCATCCAGATCGGCTTCAATCGCCGCTTCGATCCGGGTCACAGTGCTGCTTACGCGGCCGCAGCCGCCGGCGAGATCGGCGACCTGCATCAGGTCATCATCACGTCGCGCGACCCCGGCATGCCGAGTCGAGACTATATCGCACACGCCGGCGGCCTGTTGCGCGACATGACGATCCACGACTTCGACATGGCGCGGTTCATGCTCATGGAAGAGCCGGTCGAGGTCTTCGCCGTCGCCCAGGCCATGATCGATCCCGAACTCGGGCGCGAGCTCGACGACGTGGATACCGCCATGATCGTGCTGCGAACCGACAGCGGCAGGATGTGCTGCATCAACAACTCGCGCGCCTCGGTCTATGGCTACGATCAGCGCGTCGAACTGATGGGCACGCGCGGCATGCTTATATCGGGCAATCGGCGGCCGCACGAGTTGCGACGTTTCGATGGCGACGGCACCGCCGTTGGCCTGCCCTATCTCAATTTCTTCGTCGAGCGCTACGCTGAAGCCTTCATGAACGAGCTTGGCGCTTTCATCGACGCGGTTGAAGGGCGCTCCCCGGTGGCGGTCGGTTTCGAGGACGGACGCAAGGCGCTGCTTCTGGCGGAAGCCGCCTATCGCTCCCTCGCCAGCGGCCGGGCGGTCAAACTGTCCGAGCTCGCCGGAGCGTAGTGCGGACAACGCATGCCGAGACATGAGCCTTGACTCGCCTCGGTGCGCGGGCGCATTAATTGCAGACAGAAAGTTTTCGCAATTTTTGTTGCGAGCCGCGTCGGACCATGCTTGGTCTGCCGACGTCACGGGGCGGCCTCCCGGCGGACGCGGTAGGGGAGGGCGGCGATGTATGAATCCTTCGGGCTCTTTGTCGATGGCCGCTGGCTGGCTTCGGCCGGCGGCCCGCCGATGCCGGTGACCGACCCCGGGACGGGGGACGTCCTCGGCGAGGTGCCGACCGCCAGCGCCGAAGATACCACCCGTGCGATCGCAGTTGCCCACGCCGCGTTCGACACGTGGCGCCAGACGCAAGCGTGGACCCGTGCCGCGATCATCCACAAAGCTGCGGACATTATGGTTCGCCGCCGCGACGAAGCGGAGCGCCAGATCACTCTGGAAACCGGCAAGCCTCTCGCGCAATCCCAACGTGAATGGAATCTGGCGATCGATCAGTTTCGCTGGTACGCCGAAGAGGCGCGTCGCATCTACGGGCGGATCGTGGAAAGCCGGGCGCCCGGCGGACGCATCGAGGTGACGCACCAGCCGGTCGGCGTAGCGGCCGCGTTCACGGCCTGGAACTTTCCCGCGGCGTTGCTCGCCCGCAAGCTAGCCCCCGCGCTCGCCGCCGGTTGTTCGACGATCGCGCGTCCCTCGAGCGAAGTTCCCGGTGTTGGGATGATCATGCATGATTGTCTGCGCGAGGCGGGCCTGCCTGCCGGGGTCGCCAACCTTGTGGTCGGTCCCACGGACGCGACCTACGCTCCGATCATGGCCTCACCGCTCGTGCGCAAGGTGTCGCTGACCGGTTCCACCCGCGTTGGCCAGCAGATGATCCGCGACTCCGCCACCACCGTGAAACGGGTGAGCATGGAGCTCGGCGGCAACGCGCCGATGATCGTCTTCTCCGACGCCGACCTTGAACGCGCGCTCGACCTGGCCGTGCCAACCAAATTTGCCAATGCCGGGCAGGTCTGTGTCACCCCGGACCGCTTCTACGTGCACGAAAGTGTGCACGACGCTTTCGTCGATGGGTTCGTCAGGCGCAGCAAGGCAATCAAGCTTGGTCACGGGCTCGATCCGCAAACCGGCATGGGACCGCTGATCAACGAGCGCCGCTTCGCCGCGACCGAGGAGATCGTGGCTGACGCGCGCCGGCGCGGCGGCACGATCGTAACCGGCGGCGGCCGCCCGGCCGGCATGAATGCCGGCTTTTTCTTCGCGCCGACGGTGATAACCGGCCTGCCCGACGATGCGCGCGCCATCGCCGAGGAGAATTTCGCACCGATCGCCGCCGTCACGCCGTTCCGCGAGCCGGAGGAAGTGTTCACCCGGGCCAACAGCTCGGAGATGGGTCTTTCCGCCTACGCCTTCACCCGCAGCGCCAGCCTCGCCCGCGAAACGGTCTCCCGGCTCGAAGCCGGCATGGTCGGCATCAACAGCTTCGCGCTTGCCGCCGCCGAAGCCCCCTTTGGCGGCATCAAGGCGAGCGGCATGGGGCGGGAAGGTGGCAGCGAGGGGATTCTCGACTACTGCAACGTCAAGCTCGCCCAGATGACTGTTTTGTAGAGGACCGGCGGAATGATCGAGAATCGGGTCAAGGCCCTGTGGCAGGCCGGCAAGCCGGTGCTCAACGGCTGGCTCTCCATCGCCAATGCCTTCTCGGCCGAGATCATGGCGGCGCAGGGCTATGACGCGATCACCGTCGACATGCAGCACGGGGTGATCGACTACCAGGCCGCAGTCGGCATGTTTCAGGCCGTGCGCGCCAGCAGCGTGGTGCCCTTCGCCCGCGTGCCCTGGCTCGATCCCGCCCACGTGATGAAGGCCCTTGATGCCGGCGCCTACGGGGTCATCTGCCCCATGGTCAGCACGCCGGAACAGGCCGCACAGCTCGTCTCGTACGTGCGCTATCCGCCGCAGGGGAGCCGAAGCTTCGGCCCCACGCGCGCGAACTTCTCGGCCGGTCCCAACTACGCCAGCGAGGCCAACGATCAGGTTGTCTGCCTCGCCATGATCGAAACGCGCGAGGCGGTTGAGGCACTCGAGGGTATCGTCGCCACCCCCGGTCTCGATGGCGTCTACATCGGTCCGGCGGACCTGACGATGGGCCTGTTCGGCACGCGCTTCGCTCCCGGCTTCGACCGGCAGGAACCGGAAATGATCGAGGTCATCAAGCGCGTCGCTGCGACCGCTCACAAGGCCGGCAAGCGTGCGGGTCTGCACAATGGCACGCCCGACTATGCGGCGAAGGCCGTCGACTGGGGATTCGACCTCGTCACCGTTTCGAATGACGTACGCATGCTCGCTGGCGCGGCCAACGCCAGCGTTGCGCGTTTTCGCGAACTCACCGACAAAGGCACCTCGGCCGCGGCCGCGGCCGCGACGGGCTACTGACATGCCCCGGGTGGTGGTCGCCGGCAGGATTCACCCCCGCGGTTTGGCCCTGTTGAAGAACGCACCGGGCATTCAGCTCGACATCGTCGAGGACGTGTCGGTCGCCTCCTACGCCCCCTTCATGCCCACTGCCGACGCGTTGCTGATCCGCACGCAACCTCTTTCGGCGGAGACCATCGCCAAGGCGCCGAATCTCAAAATCGTGTCGCGTCACGGCGTCGGCTATGACGCGGTGGATGTTGCGGCCCTCAACGCACGCAAGATACCGCTGACTGTTGTCGGTGACGTCACCTCCACCGCCGTCGCCGAACACGCAATGATGCTTATCCTGGCGACGGCCCGCCAGGCTGCACTGTTCGACCGCAAAACGCGCGCCGGCGAATGGGGCTATCGCAACAGTTTCGATGCGGTCGAGATCCGGGGCAAGACGTTGCTTGTCGTCGGGTTCGGGCGCATCGGCCGTCGGCTGGCGCGGCTGGCCGCCTGTTTCGAGATGCAGGTAACGGCATACGACCCGTACCTGAGTGCCGACGCCATCCTCCGCGGCGGGGCCGAACCGGTGGACGGTCTCGACGGGGCGCTGGCACAGGCCGACGTCGTCTCGCTGCATGTGCCCGGCGCCCAGGACGCCTATCTGCTCGACGAGAGACGCCTTGCCGGCATGAAACCGACCGCCATTGTCGTCAATACGGCCCGCGGTGGCTTGATTGACGAGGCGGCGCTGGCCGACGCGCTGAGCGCCGGACGGATCGCCGGAGCCGGGATCGATGTGTTCGAAATCGAGCCGCCGGCACCTGACAATCCGTTGCTCGCATCACAACGCACGGTCGTTTCACCGCACAACGCCGGCCTGACGGTCGGCGGAGCCGAGCGCATGGCGACGGTCGCCGCCCAAAACATCCTGGATTTCTTCAACGCCAGCCTCAACCCGGAGCTCATCGTCAACCGCGACGAAATTGCGCCGACGTGATCGGCCGAGCAAGGCAGAACGCCGATTGACGTTTATTCGGGCAGCCGCCAGCGCCGCTGAACCGCTTGCGCTCGTTGCCCATGCTGCCCGGTTGAAGCCCGCCTCAGCCGAAAGCCTTCATCCGCCGCAGGCCCTCGTCGGTCGACCCGCGCGGCAGTATTCGCCCCCGACCCGGCCGCTGCAACCCGCGCGTCAAGCGCGGCCAAGACCTTGCGGTCATCGACTTCACTTTCATCGGGTTCGCGCGGCTCGGCACCGCGATCTTGCGACGTCTTGGGTGTTGTGTGGCGGTTCATGGCCTTCTCGCCGATCGCGCGGACCATCGTTGACCGTCGCTTGACCGCTGGGCCTGCCAATCCCGTCGCCCTGATCTCAGCCACTCGCCGCGGTCGTTAGCCTTAACAATAGCTAGTCCCCCACTATCGAAATCGAAGCGGTTATGAATCAAAAACGATCGAGTTGAGGCGGGAATCTGAGCTCGGCAAGCGACAAGCGAGCAGCGCGCTTTCATCGAAGGGCAACTTTACACCAACACGGCGACTGGGGTGCACCATGAAACCGAAGCTGTCATCCGGTAATCATTCTATTCTCGGTGGACTTGGCCTTGGCAGACCCGGCCCACACAATCCCGGAACAACCGGCCTCGGCGGGCCCCATTCTCACCACAGGGGCGGCTCGAAGTCTGCCGACATCTACCACGCGCTCGGCGACCTCACTCCCCGCGAGCCCGACGGCCACAACAACGATGGCGACGGCAACGACGCCAACGACCATGGCTTTGCCGGCGACACGTTCCTGCGGATCACGCTCAACAGCTATACCGACGCCGTCGGCGCGATGGCGACGCCTGCCGGCACTACCGAACTCGATGTTACGACCACCCCTCCGACCGCGACCTTCGTTGCGGTCAGTGATCCGGTTGGTCTACCGCAGGCAGAAACCATTTCCACTGACGTCATGGACCTCCTTCCCGGCGATCAGGATCATCCGAGCTCGTTCGGCGTCAACGAGTGGTTCGATTTCTTCGGCCAGATCGTCACCCACGACGTGGCGGAAGCATCGACGGATTCGGCAGTTACCGATCCGCTTCTTCTGATGGGTGGGCTGCCGTTCCCATTCGCGCGCACAGGGTATGAAACCGACTCCGGAGGCGTCCGCCAGCAGATCAACGAGGAGACTTCGTTCCTCGATCTCGGCAACGTGTACGGTGACTCCCAGACGATGGAGAATCTGCTTCGCGCCGACACGGTCGACCAATGGGGCAATACCATCCAGTCGGCGAAACTGCTTCTTCCGGACGGCATGCTTCCCACTTTGGCGCAGGTCGCAGCCGACTCAGGCACGACCGAGGCGGATGTCAGAGATGCGTTCTTTCCTCAAGGCTTCATTGCTCCTCTCAGCTCCGATTCGTTTATCGCAGGCGACAACCGCGTTGACCAGCAGCCGCCTCTGACCGCGCTGCAAACAATCTGGGCGCGCGAGCACAACTACCAGGTCGACCAGCTCACGCCTTACGCCGAGCAGCACGGCTGGACGCAGGATCAGTTGTTCGAGGCGGCGCGCGCCATTACCGAAGCGGAATGGCAGCATGTCATCTATGACGAATACCTGCCCAAGCTGACGGGCACGCACGCGGACGCGCTTCTTGCCGCCTACTACGCCGACCCGAGCCATACGGTCGACACCACCGGGCAGATCATCAACGAGTGGACGACCGTGGCGTTCCGTTTCGGCCACGATCAATCGAGCAACGACTATGTCGGCCTCAACGAGGACGGCTCGAACAGCTTCAACGTGACTTTGGAAGAGGCCTTTACGCTTGCTGGGCTTGACACGCTGACGCCCAGCGATGGTACGCCGGACGGTCGCAGTGCCGCCGATATCGATGCCTGGATCCGCGGTCTCACTTCTCAGATAACCCAAGAGCTCGACGGCAAGGTCGCCGATGGCAACCGCGAATTCGCGCTCGGCATAAACACGTTGGATCTGGAAGCCTTCGACATCCAGCGCGGCCGCGATCACGGTGTGTGGAACTACAACGATCTGCGTGACGGCCTCGGCCTGCAAACCTACGACACCTGGGACGAATTCCAGACCGCCAATGATCTCAGCGACGCGGTATTGGATGGGTTGAAATCAGCTTACGGTTCCGCTGAGACCGACATCGCCAATCTCGATTCGATCGTCGGCGGTCTGCTCGAGCAGCATTACTGCGACAGTCAGCTCGGCGAGACCTTCACGCTCCTCACCACCCTCCAGTTCGACTCCCTGAAGAACGACGACAACTTGTTCTATACGACGCGGCTCGCCGACGACCCGCAGCTCATCGCCCAGATCGACGCCACATCGTTCGCCGACATTCTCCAGCGCGACACCGGTATCGACTACGTCTACCACGACGCCTTCGCCGCCCATACGCGCACCAGCATTGCTCTGGGCACGGTCGGCAGCGCGGGCGACACCAAGGAGCTCGCCATTGGCAGCGATGGCAACGACTGGATGACGACCTACGGCGACAGCGACGACCTCTATGGCGGCCAGGGCAATGACGTGCTCAACGGCGGCGAGGGCAATGACTACTTGTGGGGCGGCGAGGGCAAGGACATCTTCGTCTTCGGCTGCAATTCCGGCTACGACGTGGTCAAGGACTTCGACGTCAAGAACGACAAGCTCGACCTCACCGCCTACGGCATCGATAGCTGGCGGGATGTCAGGAGGGCCGTCCACAACACCTCCGATGGCGTCACCATCACACTCGACAACCACGACACCGTTGAGCTCGTCGGCGTCAAGCTCGGCCAGCTGTCGAGCAAGGACTTCATCCACGATCATCACCACGACTACGGCATTGCCTAGGCGGGGCTGTGCCCGCTCGCGCTGACGGGCGGCAAGGATGGTGTCGCCGATCGGCGGCGACGCCATCCACCTGAGGTCTCCGCCGCCTGGAGCCGCAAGGAATCCTGCAGCTGCTGCAGGTGTCTGGTCCAAAGGTCGCGTTGGAGTTTCGTGCATGCAAATGGCGGGCGAACGGAATCGGTCAACGAAGGACAGACTCTCGCGCGTTCTCAGGTCGCTCAGGGGAGCCTTCGTTTTCGTCGGGCTTTTCAGCCTGTTCACCAACCTGGCGATGCTGATCGGCCCCCTGTACATGCTCCAGGTCTATGACCGCGTTCTGACCTCCTACAGCCAGGACACGCTGGTCATGCTCACCTTGCTCGCGGTCAGCCTGCTTGCCATCAACGCGATCGTCGAAGTCGCGCGCTCGCGTCTTCTGGTGCGGATCGGCGCCAGGTTGAACGCGGAGCTGAGCCCGGCCGTCTTCGCCTCGTCGTTCAGCGCGCGGCTCAAGGGCAGCGACCGCTCCCTGAGCGAACCGCTGCGGAACTTGGAAACGGTGCGGACTTTCCTCACCGGCAGCGGGATCATCGCGCTTTTCGACGCACCGTGGACCCCGATCTACCTCAGCGTCATCTTCCTCCTGCATCCGCTGCTCGGCTCGGTGGCGGTGACAGGCGCCATCGTCATCGCCGCCCTTGCCATTGCCAGCGAAGTCGCCGTGCGGTCCGCACTCTCCGAAGCCGGCAGCGGTTCGCGCGGCTCAAACGACTTCACCGAGCTTGTCGGCCGCAATGCCGAGGTCGTTCATGCCATGGGAATGCTGGGTGCGCTGACCGAGAGGTGGTCGCGGTTCCAGCACTACGGCGTCGCCTGGCAAGCGGTTGCCAGCGATCGCATCGCCATCCTTCAGGCGATCGCCAAGTTCGTGCGCATGTCCCTTCAGATCGCCATGCTCGGCGTCGGTGCATGGCTGGCGCTCGACCACCAGCTCTCGCCCGGCTCGATGGTCGCGGGCTCCATCATCATGGGTCGCGCCCTCGCCCCCGTCGAGATGCTGATAGGCCAGTGGCGCTCCATCGTCACCGCGCGGCAGGCGCGTCAGCGCCTGCGCTCCGCGCTTGCACTGGCCGACGATGACCAGCGTGTTCGCACGTCGTTGCCTGCTCCCGGTGGCCGCTTGGTCGCCGGCCAGGTCAGCATGCGGTTCCAGGGCGCGGCGGAGCCGGTCCTGTCGAATATTTCCTTCGATCTCGAGGCCGGAGAAACGCTGGGTATGACCGGGTCCAGCGGCGCCGGCAAATCGACTTTTGCCCGGCTTCTGGTGGGCCTTCGCGAGCCAACCTACGGCAGCATCCGGCTTGACGGCGCCGACATTGCCGATTGGCCGCGTGAGCAGCTCGGACAGTATATTGGCTATCTGCCGCAGGATGTCGAACTGTTGAGCGGCACGGTTGCCGCCAATATTGCCCGCTTCGGAACCCACGATTCGGAACAGATCGTCGCCGCCGCCAAGCTCGCCGGTGCCCACGACATGATCCTCGGGCTGCCGGAGGGCTACGACACGCGCATCGGCGACGCCGGGCGCATGCTCTCCGGCGGCCAGCGGCAGCGCATAGCCCTCGCGCGGGCGGTTTACGGCAACGCCCGTCTCATCGTCCTGGACGAGCCCAATGCCAATCTCGATCAGGAAGGTGAGAACGCGCTGCGCGAAACCCTCGCCAGATTGAAGCAGGAGCGGCGGACGGTCGTCGTCATCTCGCACAAGCCCTCCCTGTTGAGCGTCGTCGACAAGGTTCTCGTGCTTGCTGGCGGCCGCGTCCGACTGTACGGGCCGCGTGACGACGTCTTCGCCGAGGTCAAGCGGATGAAGCCGGTGCCGGGCGGCACGCCGCAGACACCGGCCGCCGCCAAGGTGCGTTCCTACCGAGAGGCCCGCCATGCACGCTATGCCTGATTTGGGCGATGTCGACTTCGATCGCCCCTTGCCGACCGCCCAGGCACCGACCGCCTTGCGCGCTCCCAGGCTGCTCGGGGTATTGGCGCTCCTGATCGCTGTTGGCGGTTTTGGCACTTGGGCAACGACCGCGCCGCTCGACAGCGCGGTCGTCGCGCATGGAACAATTTCGCTCGCCGGCAAGCGCAAGCTGGTGCAGCACCTGGATGGCGGCATCGTCAAGATGTTCGCGGTCAAAGACGGGGATCATGTCAACAGGGACGATATCCTTGTCGAGTTCGATACGGTTGAACCCGCTGCGCGCCTTGCCGTTGCGCGCACGGGTTATTTCGCTGCTCTTGCGGTTGAGGCGCGCCTGCTCGCGGAACGTGACGGGGCAGATGAACCGAAACTCCCGCCCGAGCTTGTTGCGGAGACCGTGCGCAATCCTGCGGTGGAAGCTATTGTCGCAAGCCAGCGGCAACTCTTCGCGGCGCGCCGCGATGAGATCGGCGGCCAGACGAAGATTCTCGAGAGCCGCATCGGACAGCTGAAGGATCAGATCAACGGTCTGCAAGTGGAGCGCCGGGCCAGCATCCAGCAGCTCGACATGGCAAAGACCGAGCAGCAGACGCTCGAAGGGTTGTTTGCGAAGCAATACACGACGCGCAATCGCGTGCTGGCGGCCAAGCGCGAAGTCTATCAGCTTGAAGGCGACATCGGGCACCTCGACGCGCAGATTGCAAGCGCCGGCAAGGAAGTCGGCGAGACCCAGCTCAGCCTCGACCAAATGCACCGGAAAAATACGACGGAGGTCTTGAGCGACCTAAAAGAGATACAAACCAAGGTCCTCGACTTTCGTGAGCAATACGTTGCGAGCCAGAGCGAACTCGAACGCACGGTCGTACGCGCACCGGCGAGCGGAACCGTATTCGGCTCACAGGTTCACACGGTCGGCGGCGTAGTACGCGGTGGCGCAACGTTGCTGGAGATCGTTCCCGACGACGCCCAGCTTGTCGTCGAGGTCAAATTGAGACCGCAGGATGTAGACGAAGTGAAGGTCGGACAGGCGACCGAGGTCCGCCTCACTGCCTTCAAGCAGCGAACCACGCCGATTCTTGAAGGCGAGGTGTCGTTCGTGTCGGCCGACACGGTTTCCGACCCGCGCTCACCCGAGCCGTACTACCTGGCGAACATCAAGGTCAGCGCGGAAGAGCTGCAGCGTCTCGCGGAGCGCAAGCTCCAACCTGGCATGCCGGCGGAAACCATGATCAAGACCGGTCGGCGCACCGCTATTGCCTATCTGCTGCAACCGCTGAAAGACAGCATGAATCGCGCCTGGCGCGAGAAATGAACACGCGCCCCGTCAACTCGGGCCCGGCTCTCTCGGCGGCGGCGGATCTTGTGTTGTTTCCATGCGCGCCGGAATCCGACATGATCAGCGGAAAGAACATTCTGATCGATGGCGACTGGTAGGCCAGAAATCCTTCGGCTGACTGCGGACCCGCTGACGGCTGAGATTTTGCCGGGGGTCGGTGGCGGTGTCGCTCGCTTCGACGTCGCCACAGGCGCTGCCGTCACCAACATATTCCGGCCGTGGCCCGAAGCCGGAACCGCCGACCCGAACAAGCTCGGCCTCTACGTCTTGGCGCCATGGTCCAATCGCATTTCGAAAGGCGGTTTCTGGTTTGGCGGTTCGTTTCATGCCCTTGCCCCCAATCTCGAGGGCGAGCCGTTTCCGATTCACGGCGATGCCTGGCAGCGGCCGTGGCTGGTGGTTGGCCATGATGAGAGCAGCCTCCGCCTGGCGCGCCAGAGCGACGGGCCGGGCCCGTTTCACTACCGGGCACAACTTGACTATCGCCTCACGGCGACCGGATTGTCGCTCCGCATGGCGCTGGTCAACACCGGCGAGCGTCCTCTCCCGTTCGGTGCCGGATTCCATCCCTGGCTCCCGCGCACCTCTGGCACCCGGCTGCAGGCGCCCGCGCGGACCGTCTGGCTCGAGGATGCCCAACATCTGCCGACCACGGAGATAGCCGTCCAGGATCGCCCCGACTGGGATTTCACCGCGCCGCGAGCATTGCCGGGCACGCCGATCGACAACGCGTTCACCGGTTGGAACCGGCAGGCGACCGTCTTCTGGCACGACCGCGCGCTGGCGCTCGATATCGAAGCGCGCGCGCCAAT
Source organism: uncultured Bauldia sp. (assembly GCA_964610725.1). Taxonomy (GTDB): domain Bacteria; phylum Pseudomonadota; class Alphaproteobacteria; order Rhizobiales; family Kaistiaceae; genus JBBDMC01. The sequence continues at coordinate 28,049 of CAZSWL010000305.1, read as the reverse complement.
CGGCAACTACATTGTCTATTCACCGAGCGCCGATGCGCCGTTCTTCTGCTTCGAGCCGGTGACCCACACTGTCGACGCCCACAACCTTGGACCCAATCCCGGGGCCCATGGGCTGATCGTGCTCGCCAGCGGCGAATCACTGACCATCGAGTGCCAATTCGGCGTCAAGATAATGCCGACCTCCGGCGCGTGACCCGACGGGACGTTTCGTTCGCACCTTGGTTGAGCTTGACGCCGACCGCCGACCCGGCTGGTCTTCTGTGATGCCCCAACGCAACTAGGCTGACCCCAGCGCCGGGGCGGAGCTACCTGCGTGAACACCGCCGGACGGCGACCACACGCGCCGGCAGCGTGGGACTTCACGACGGCTGAGGGGGGCTAGGATTTGACGGTCGCGTTGCCTGGAACCCGGGCCGACAATGCGGCAAGCCAGTCCATCTCCACGTCGACCGTGCGCATAGCCGGCTGCAGCTTCCGGAACACCGCCTGTCGCATCTCGCGGTAGAGTTCCACAAGCGCAAGGTCCGGTTCGACGACGCGCTCGCGACGATCGATCGCGGCAAGCGCCGCGTCGAGGTCCGGCCACAGGCCGGCACCGATGCCACCCAGAATCGCGGCGCCGAGGGCCGTCGTCTCCGGTTGCTCGATGACCGTCACCGGACGTCCGAAGGCGTTTGCCTTCAGGGCGACAAGCAGCGGGTTGCGTGAACCGCCGCCAATCAACCGAATCTGACCGGGCGCGCCGATTCCCAGCAAGCCCGCAAGTGTTTCGGCATCCATGGCCACGCGCATCGCAAGTCCTTCGAGGACTGCGCGATAAAGCGCTCCCCGGCCGGCGTCGATGGTCAGTCCGAGAAAGGCACCGCGGACGGGATGGTCGCGATCGGGCAACGACGACTGCACCAAATCAGGCAGGAAGATCACGCCCCCGCTCCCCGGCAGGGCCGCCTGACCTTCGTCGATGAGCGTCTCGTGCGGCGGCTCGCCGACCGACTTGCGGAACCATTCGATCGTCCCCCCGGAACTGACCAGGCTGGCACCCAGGTAGAAGGGCAAGCGAGGGAACCCAAGCGCGCCCTGCATGTGGTCGAGCTTGCCTAGCCCCTCGTCGAAGGAAGGTTGTGTTGCGGCCAGCACCACGACTTCGGCCGTACCGACGCTATTGATCAGGTTGCCCGAAGTGCCGATCCCCGCAGCCACCGCCCCGCAGATGTGATCGTGGGCACCGACCGCGACAACGGGTTTGCCGGCGAGACCGGTCGCCGCCAGCACCTCGGGCCTGGCCACGCCAAGCGGCGTGCCGCCCGGCGTCAATGGAGCCAAGAGCGAGGTATCGAGCCCGGTAAGTGCGATCAGCTCATCCGACCATTGCCGTCGTTGCAGGTCGAGATACAGCGTGCGCGACGCGAGCGTGAAATCGGTCGCCGCGACGCCGGACAGGCAGAAGGCGATCCAGTCGGCGATCTGCAGAATTCTCCGGGTCCGTCGCAGCGCATCGGGCCAATTCGCCTTCATCCACATCAGCTTGCACAGCGTGAACGTTGGATTGAGCTGCAGGCCGGTGATCGCGAACAATCGCTCGATCCCGACGGTCTCACGCAGCATGCGGGTTTCTTCTTCGGTTCGCATATCGAACCAGGCGATCGATGGCGCGACGGGCTGGCCCGCTTCGTCGAGAAGCACGCAGCTTTCGCCGATGCTCGCCACGGCGATACCAGCGACCGCGCGGCCGGCGAGTGCTCGAGCCGTCTCGCTGAGGCACTCAACGACGGCCGAGAACAGTCGGGCCGGGTCGTATTCGCAGCGATCGTCGGGAAGGCGCCGCTGCGGCGTTGGCCGTCGCGCCTGCGCGACCTGATGGCCGGCAACATCGAATGCGAGCGTGCGAACCGACCGGCTGCCGATGTCTACGCCGATCAGGAAAGGCGGTTCGAAGCGATCTGACATCCGCTTGGTCTGTGCTCGTGCGGGCGGGAGGGGCTGGTCAGCTAAAGACACCGGCGTGGTGCGCCGCTCACAGCTTCAGCACCGGATCGGTGATCTCGATATCGGCCGCAAGCGGCCGGTCGGGTTTAATTCGTTTGCCGGCCAAGTGATCATGATACATGCGAACCGCCTCGGCAGGCTCGGTCTGCCGCTCCACCACCGCACGGATCAGGCGGACCAGTTCGACCGGTGCTTCGGCGAGGTTGATCTTTCGGCCGAACAGGGCAACGCGCGCCCCGTGATCTTCCGCCTGGGCGGCGAGCTCGAAAGTGTCCCGTGTCGTCCCGCGGGCGCCGCCCAAGATACCGACGATGAGAGCGTCCGGCTCGTAGCTGGCCAGCTCTTCCATCGCCCGCGGGCCGTTGTACTGCATCTTCAGAAACAGCGGCCGGTCGGCGGAGGTCACCCCGGCCAGCGAGCGCGCGATCGAGTCGTTGATGAAGGCGCCGAGGTCGGCCTCCTTCAGCCCGATGTCGAAGGCAGGGTTGAACACCTCGAGGAAATAGCGCATCCCCTCCGCGGCGGTATCGCGGCGGAACGCGGCAAAGGCTTGCAAGGTGTCGAGATCGCGCTCGATGTCGTTGGAGAATGTCACCGCGTAGAGGCCGAGATCGGTCAGCGCCCGTACGCGCTTCAGATCCGGCGTGCGATGTGGGCGAGCCGGCTTGTCGAGATAACCGCCGCCGCGCGAATGCCAGATGTCGGTTGTGTCGTTGAGACGAACGGCCGGAGTGACCGGGCTGCCGGCAAAGAGATCCTCGCCGATCAGACGTTCCGCCGAGGAGGCCGACATCAGCATGATGTCGACGAGATCCGATTCGACTATCGCTCGCATCGCCTCAAGATATTGCGCCTTCGATTTGTAGCGACCGGGCCGATTGCGATCGGGACCCGGCGCCATCGCTCCGAAACCCATATCGGCGTCCTTGGCATCGGCGATGATGAAATCGGCCGGGCCGTAGTCTCCGGCGCGGATGCGGGCGAGTTTTGCGTCAAGCCGTTTCTGGTTCACGATGAAACAATTCCCCTTGCCACCGCGGACGCACCGGAACTGCGTCCGTCCTGCCAACCTCCATTCTACCGGACAGAAACAGAAGTCATTGTCAATCCGACCCGCGCTCGCGGCACCGGTCGCCACTGGCGGCCCCACATCGCCGCCGATCGGGGCTCATTGAGTCAGCCCATCGACCAGGTGGCGCACCGTCAGCATGCCCGGATCGTCGAGACCGCGGCTCTTGTCGCCGAACATGCGAGCGCGGCCGAGCCGGCACGGCTTGTCGCGGAAATCGTCGAGGACTTCGCTCGCCGCGCGGTCGGCCGCCGCCAGGATCGCAGCCGGATCGGTCAGTCCCTCGGTGGCGCGGGCGATCGCGTCGAGGCTGTCGAGCACGCTCTTGCCCCCGATCTCGCCGCGCCCGCGCGCGAGCATGGCATCGCGCGCGCCGGCGACGATGGCGGACATCTCCGACCAGGGTACCTCGGTGCGGCCCTTGGTTGCCTTCGCCGCGCTCATGAAGGCGGTGGCCACCAGCGTTCCGAAGGAGGACGAGGAGACCCGCTGGAACGCCTTGGCACAGCCGAGGAAGGCCTGGCCAACGTCGTTGCCAAAAGCGGGCGCGTCCTTGACGATCGCGGAGAAGCCATTGGCCACGGTTATGCCGAGGTCGCCGTCCCCCAGTCTGCCGTCCTGAACGTTGAGCTCCTCACGTGCGGCGACGGCCGCTTCGCCCACGGCGACGGCGGCATCTTTCAGATCGGTGGTCGTCAAGCCCACGCGGCGGACCTCACACCACCGTCCAGAAGGCGCAGTGGCATGGCGCCTTCAGCAGCCGTTCCATCTCGCCGTCGAGCCGGCACACCGTAATCGACGCTCCCGCCATTTCCATCGATGTGGCGTAGCGTCCGACCAGCGGCATCACGATGGTCACGCCGCGATCGGCAAGGCGGCGGGCCACGTGCCGGTACATGATGTAGAGCTCCTCAGGCGGAGTAGCACCGAGCGAATTGACCAAAACGGACCAGCGGTCGCCCTTCGACGGTTCAAGGTCGGCAAAAATGCGATCGACCATCTCGTCGGTCAGCTCGTCGGCGGGCTTCAGCTTGTCGCGCCAGATGCCAGGTTCTCCATGAATCCCCATGCCCATTTCGATCTCGTCGTCGGCGATCTCGAAGGTCGGCTTGCCCGCCTCCGGCACCGTACAGGGGGTGAGCGCCATGCCGATTGAGCGGCAGGAGTCGGCGGTCTTCTGCGCCACTGCGGTGACCGCATCGAGGTCGACCATCTCTTCGGCCAGTGCCCCGGCGATCTTGAAGGCGTAGACCATGCCAGCGACCCCGCGACGGTTTTCGGCCTCCGCCGGCGGCGCCGAGGCGATGTCGTCGGCGAGCAGGACCGTGGTCGAGCGGATGCCATCTTCCATGTCGACCGTCTCGCCGGCCATGTCGAAATTCATGACGTCGCCGCCGTAGTTGCCGTAGAGGCGGAGGATGCCGGCCCCGCCATTGGCGTGCCGCATCGCGGCGGCCATCTGCTCGGCGGAAGGTGACGCGAAAACCGAGCCGATGGCCGCGGCGTCGAGCAAGCCCTTGCCGACGTAGCCGGTGAACACCGGCAGATGCCCGGAGCCGCCGCCGGTGACGATGCCGACCTTGTCGGCAACCGCGCCGCCCGCCCGCGTGATCACCCTTTTTTCGGGGCGGGCGTACACGTCCGCGTGAGCGGCGACGAGGCCCTCGAGCATTTCGTCGACATAGTCGGCCGGGTCATTCAGGATTTTCTTCATTGCGGCTGTGTCCCTCGTCTGCCGACAAGCCCTGTCCGCGATATTCGCGCCCGGTGGCGTTTGGTTGCAAGCTCATCTCCTGCCAAGGGCTGATCGTCTTGTCGGCGCGCCGCGGGCGTGGCCGGTCGATGCCGACATCGGCTCAAATCGTCAGCCACCGACCATCAGACGGATGATCTCGTCCTGAGTGGTCTCTTGCGGCCGCCGTTCGCCGGCTTCGATACCGCGTCGCAGCACCACGATGCGGTCGGCGACGGCGAAAATGTCCTGGAGATTGTGCGAAATGAAGATAACCGCCTTGCCCTGTTCCTTGAGCGAATGGACGAGGTTGAGCACCCGCCGCTGTTCCGGGACCCCGAGCGCGGCGGTGGGCTCGTCCATGATCAGCAGCTTGGCATTCCAGAAAATCGCCCGGCCGATGGCGACCGCCTGGCGCTGGCCGCCGGAGAAGGCGGCGACCGGTGCATCGAGCCGCTAGGTGTGGAAATCGAGCAGACGCATGGTTTTCTGCGCAGCGTCCGCCATCGCCCTTCTGTCGAGAATCGGGAGGAACCCGAACAGCTTGGTCTTCGGCTCGCGCCCGAGGAATATGTTGGCACCGATGGAGAGATTATCGGCCAAGGCCAAGTCCTGGTAGATCGTCTCGATGCCGAGCGCCCGCGCCTCCTGCGGGCTGGCCGAGGAGACACTCTTTCCATCGAATATGATCTCGCCGAAGTCCGGATGATGGACGCCTGCGATGCTCTTGATCAACACCGACTTGCCGGCGCCATTGTCGCCCGCTAACGCGAGCACCTCTCCGAGGTCGAGGTCGAACGAGACGTCCTTCAGAGCCTGGACGGCGCCGAAGCTCTTCGAGATAGATTGCACCGAAAGAAGGTGGCCAGGTTCACTCATCCTGCTGGCCTCCCAGAAACCGGCGTTGGCTCTGGTCGACAAGCACCGAGATGATGATCACGACGCCAACCGCTACAAACTGCCAGAACGGGTCGACGTCGACGAAGACAAGACCGTACTGAATAACGGCGATCACGAGCGAACCCGCGACGGTGCCGGCGATGGTGCCAGACCCGCCGAACAGGCTCGCGCCGCCGATCACCACTGCCGCGATCGAGTCGAGAAGCAGCGGTTCGCCCGCCTGGGCGGCGCCGGCCGAGAAGCGGCCAGTGTAAAGCACGCCAGCGAGGCCAGCGCACACAGCAGCCAAGATGTACAGCCAGATGGTATGTCTTTGCCAATTGATCCCGGCACGGACGGCTGCGGCGCGGTTGCCGCCGATCGCGTAAGTGTGCTGACCGAAGCGGGTCTCAGATAACAGGTACTGCATCGCCAGCACGACGATCAATGTCAGGATGACGATCACCGGCACACCGTGGACGCGACCGTTGCCGAGCCACGTCATCCACGAATTCGAGACCGGAACGGTCATGCCGGTGGCGAGCAGGAAGGCGACGCCGCGCGCGACGCCGTACATGCCGAGCGTGCCGATGAAGGGCGGTACCCTGAGATGGGCGATCAGCCAGCCATTGACCACACCGGGAATGACACTGACCGCGACGCCGGCCGCGACACCGCACAGCATGGCCGCGAAAACGCCCACATGCGGCGCAGCGAAATTCGCAATTTCGGCGCCGACCACCGCGGCGAGCCCCATAGTGAAGCCGACGGAAAGGTCGATTCCGCTCGATATGATGACGAAGGTCTGGCCGAGCGCCAGCAGGAGAGGCGCGGTTGCAAATGTACCGATCGATTGAAGGTTGTAGAAGTTGCCGACGAAGGTCGAGCCATAGACCGTGCGGGCCCAGATCTCGAAGAATCCGATCAGCAAGATCAAGAACAGCCATGCACGCAGGTCGGCGACCCGCGCAAGCAACCTCCGGCCAACCGGGGGAGCAGTCGTCGAAATGGTTGTCATCGGCGACCAATAGACAATGCGAACGAGCGGACCGACAGCCTCGGTCGGCTGCCGATCCGCGATCGTTCAATGTACCGGGCGTTCAGCCAGTATAAATGAACCGCTTCACCTTTGGGTCGTCGATATTGTCCTTGGTCATCACGGTAAAGCCCGTGCCGATCGCGGTCGGTACCGAGTTGCCGGTGAGGTGGGCATAGGCGCAAACCACGCCGAAATAACCGATCTCGGCCGGATGCTGGGCGACGGTCATCACGAAGGTGCCGTCCCTGATCTGATCGACGATCGACTGCGGCGCGTCGAATGCTGCTACCTTGACGTCGCCCTTTTTGCCGGCCTGCTTGACGCCGTTGGCCGCGCCGATTGCCGAAAACAAATTGGCGCCAAAGATACCGGCGAGGTCCGGGACGCGTCCGATTACGGCTTGCGCCTGGGCCGCCGCCTTGTTGGCGTCGTCGTCGTTGAACTGCGTATCGAGCACCTGGATGCCCGAGTAGTTCTTCATCTCCTCCTTGAAGCCTTGCTCGCGCTGGTCAGTGGTGGAAACGCCCGGCTTCACGTTCGAGACATAGACTTTGCCCTTCTCGCCGATCGCTTTGGCGAGGGCGCGGGCGGCGGTGCGGCCGCCGAGAACGTTGTCGGAGGCGATATACGAGATCGGGAAGTCGGCGTCGCCCGATCCCGTCTGATAGACGCCGGTGCCGATGAAGGTGTCGACCGTGAAGACCGCAATGCCGGCGTCGTAGGCCTGCTTCAGTGGCGCGATCAGCTGAACCTTGTCCGTCGGCGCAATCAGGATAGCGTCGGGCTTTTTGGCGATGACCGCCTGCAGCACCGGCACCTGCTCGGTCACGTTCCAGGTGGCGGCCCCCTGGAAGCCGAGGTTGACGCCCAGCGCCTTGGCCGCGGCATTAGCGCCGCGATGCATGGTGATGTAGAAGGCGTCGGTGGTCAGCCCCGGGACCAGGGTGATGTTGAATTTCTTGTCTTGTGCGAGGGCCGGACGGCCGAGTGCCGCAGCCCCTGCCGTTGCACCTACAAGAGTAAGAAAGCTCCTGCGTTCCATTTTTTCCTCCTTGTCGCCCGACCTTGATACTCCTTGATGCGGGTGCCGGCGGTGGGCTGCCGACCCCGCTGGATCACAGAGACCTGGCCGACAGGCCGGCGATCTGCGACACCTCCCAATTGACCGGCCGCAACGTGGATTGAGGCCCATCAGAACTCAATCGTCGCACGCTTCGATAGACCCGTACAAGGTCGGAATCCGGTTCCCCGGCGGACGGGCAGGATGGGCAACAAGCCGCGATCGCTCAGCCGGCAATCCCGCGCAAGATGTGCTCATCGCCGCGCGCAAACAGGTACATGTGCTCCGGGTGGAACGTGGCGTACGTGACGTCGCCCATGTGAAGATGGACCTTCTCCGCCAGCAGAACGTTCAAGTCCTGCCCTGAGGGCAGTTGGACGCGCACGAGCGTCGTGTGCCCCAGTGGCTCGATCGTGTCGACCTTGCCTTGCAGGCTGTACGTGCCGTCCTCGGCTGGCTTCTCAGCAAGCCCGAGGTGTTCGGGGCGTATGCCCAGGATCACTTTGGAGTCGCTGGCCTTGGCGGCAGCGGCGCGATCAGGTTGCGCCAGCTTCAGCGACGCCTTCTCTCCCGGCAGCTCGAGCGTCTCGCCGTTCACCTCGCCGTTGAGGAAGTTCATCGGCGGGCTGCCAATGAAACCAGCGACATACGCATTCCCAGGCCGCTCGTAGAGTTCGGTCGGCGTTCCCACTTGCTGGATCTTGCCCTGCAACATGACCACGATGCGGTCGCCCATGCTCAAGGCCTCCACCTGGTCATGGGTCACGTAGAAGGTGGTCACGTCCAGGCGAGCCTGCAGCTTGATGAGTTCGGCACGCATATCCATGCGCAGAGCTGCATCGAGATTGGACAGCGGCTCGTCCATCAGGAACACGCGCGGCTCGCGCACGATGACGCGGCCGAGCGCGACACGTTGCCGCTGCCCGCCGGAAAGTTCCCGCGGGCGGCGATCGAGCATGTCTTCGATGCCCAGTGTCTGCGCCGCCCGCCGCACGCGAGCATCGATTTCGGCGCGGTCGACTTTGCGTAACCGCATGCCGAAGGCGATGTTGGAATAAACGTTGAGATGCGGGAAAAGGGCGTAGTTCTGGAACACCATCGCCACGTCGCGGTGATGCGGCAACTGGTCGGTGACATCTTTACCGTCAAAGAGGACCTGGCCCTCTGTGACCGTTTCGAGACCGGCAATCATGCGCAGTGTCGAGGTCTTGCCACAGCCGGAAGGTCCGACAAGCACGACGAATTCACCGTCACTGGTGCTAAGTGAGAAATTCTGCACCGCGGTGAACGTGCCGAAACGCTTCGACACATGACGGAGCTCTACCGTCGCCATCAGCTACCTCGCATCGCGTTGAACCGGGCCACCCAAGAACAATACAAGTGAACATCGGCGTTCGACCTGCAATAGATGCACGGCCGCGGCACCGCTGTCCACTCGCTTTCGCCCGCAGCTTGTGGCCGGCCGGCTTGGGACAGAAGGCCCTATTGACCGCTCCGTAGATGGGGCGGTAGATTTTTTCCCAACGACAACACGATGCTAGAGGCTGCTTGTGTGAGACGGCAGCAATAGCCAGGGAGGAAGCTGATGACCGATCATGACAATGCCGACAAGTTCGCGCAACTGGCTCACGCGTTCATGCGCGGCCGGATGGGGCGGCGCGAATTCATCATCAAGGGAATGCAACTCGGCCTGTCCGCCGCCGTCCTCACCAGGCTGACGCGACCGAGCTGGGCGGCCGGCAAACTGATGGATTCGGCCCCCGAGGCCAAATACGAGTCGCCGGTAACCCAGGAGCGCGTCGACTTCCTCAAGACCAAGCCCTACAAGGGAACCACCATCAACGTCATGGTGCTGAAGGCGACCGTCGGCGACGGCCTCAAGTATCACGTGCCGCATTGGGAGGAAGAGACCGGCGGCAAGATCAATGTCGCCGAGGTGCCGATCGAGACGCTACACCAGCAGATCTTCTCGGATCTCGCGAGCGGCCTCGGCAAATACGACGCCTACATGACCGGCGCCTGGTACTACGGCGACTTTTTCGTTCCGAAGACGCCCTACATCGTCGAGATCGACAAGTTCCTCGGCGACCCGAAGCACCCCTACTGGGATCCGAGCCAATTCCTGCCGGCGATGAGGCGTCTGTACGAGTGGGGCGGCAAGCTCTACGGCGTGCTGTTCGACGCCGACGCGCAGACCCTCTATTACCGGAAGGACATCTTCGACAACAGCGACGTTCAGGCCAAGTTCAAGGCCAAGTACGGCTACGACTTCCCCAACCCGCCCAAGCTGATGAAGGAGTTGCACGACGCAGCCGAGTTCTTCACCGGCTGGGACTGGAACGGTGACGGCACCAACTGCTATGGCTTGGCGCTCCACGCCAAGGTCAACGAGCAGGGCTTCTTCCACTTCCTCAGTTTGTCGGCGCCGTATGTGATCTCGCCGGACAACAAGTACTATTTCTTCAACCCCGATAAGATGCAGCCGCTGATCAACTCGGAAGGGCATCTGCGGGCGCTGGAGGATTACGTCAAGTTGCTCGCCGATGGTCCCCGCGAGGAGATCGCCTGGACCCTCGGCCAGGGCTGGAACCTGTTCCTTGCCGGTCACTCGGCGATGGAGCCGACGTGGGGCGACCTGCCGACGCTCGCTCAGGACCCGAAGACCTCGAAGGTCCAGGGCAAGATCGGAGCGGCCGGTATCCCCGGCACCACCGAGGCGTTCAACCCGATCAGCGGCGAGTGGAAGAAGTACGACCTCAATCAGGTCGGCAACACCAACGGCGGCTCTTGGCACTGCGTCATTTCGCGGTTGTCGAAGAAGCAGGAGGCGACCTACGACTTCCTTGCCTTCATGGCCAACAAGAAGAACGCCTTCTTCAACGCCACCAACGGCTGGACCGGCGTGCAACCGGGCATGAAGTTTGAGTATCTGCCGCCGGTGGGCACCGCCACGCTGGCCGAGTTCAAGGCGCAGGGCTGGAACACCGACGACGTGACGGAGTACCTCAAGGGCTACTACTCGGTGGTCAGCGCACCGGTCACCGAGCAGTATCTGCGCATCCCCGGCACGGCCGAGTACTGGCACGAGCTCGACGTCAATGTCTCGGCGGTTCTCGGCGGCCAGATGAAGCCCAAGGATGCGCTCGACGCCACCGCGGCCGCGTGGGACAAGATCACCGACCGTTACGGCCGCGACAAGCAGAAGGCGCTGTACGAGGCTTCGTTCGCGTAATTGGCGCATACAATGCGATGCTGCCCGCGCCGGTTCGCCGGCGCGGGCTTTGAATTGACGCGAAAGGAACCCGCATGGCCGCGGTCGCGGTGAGACGGAGGGAGTACGGCGCCGTCTTCAAGTATGTGCTGCTGCTCCCGGCGGTCATTTGGGTGATCGCGTTCACTTTCCTGCCGCTCATATCGGTCATCCAGTACAGCTTTGCCAATTACGTGCTGGGCGAGGGCATTACCGGCTATGTCGGTTTCGCCAACTACGAGAACGTTCTCACCGACCATCGCTTCTGGCACAGCATCATGGTGACGGCGATCTACGTCGTCGTCACCGTTCCGGTTGAGGTCGTCCTCGGCTTTCTCGCCGCCTGGCTGGTCAGCCTCGGCGCGCCCGGTTCGCGCGGTTTCCGCACCATCATCGGCATGCCTCTGTTCGCCCTTGAGGTCGCCATCGGCTACCTCGGGGTGACCATGTTCAGCTCGCAAGGCGGCGTCGTCGCGGTGGTTCTTGGCCTGATCGGCATTCACATTCCGTGGCTGTCGACACCGGCCGGCGGCATCTCCGCGGCAATCATCCTCGATATATGGCGGTGGACATCGTTCGTTTTCCTGATCGTCCTCGCCGCTCTCGGCAGCATTCCGTCCGACCTTTACGACGCCGCCATCCTGGACGCCAAAAACCACTGGCAGGTAATGTGGCGGATCGGGCTGCCACTGGCGTGGCCGGTGACAACCATCGCCATCCTGCTGCGCATCGTGGAGTGCCTGAAGGTATTTGCCATTCCCTATGCGCTGACCACGGGCGGGCCGGGGGCGAGTACCGAGGTATTCAGCGCAACCGATTATCTGACCACGATTCAGTTTTTCGACTTCGGCAAAGGCTCGGCCATGGGCATCGTCTTCCTCATCATGGTGGCGGTGATCATTACCGTTTTCTTCAGGCAAATGCGCAAAGCGCTCGACTGATCGTCCGCGGAGGCCATCATGATCAACGTGCTGTGGCTGCGATCGTCGCTGTGGTCGCGTGTGGTCGTCTATTTTCTCCTGATCTCCGCGGTGGTGTTCACGCTGCTGCCCTTCCTTTGGGCGGCGGTCAATTCGATCAAGACCAGCGCCGACACCTTCCTGCCCGGCGCGGTCATTCCATTCGTCAACTTCCAACCGACCCTCGATTCCTGGCGCGGGGTGCTGGAAGACCCGCAGGTGGAAAACGCCTTTGTCAGCAGCATGGTGGTCAGCCTAGGCACGACAATTTTTGGACTCATCCTTGGCGTCCCGGCCGCCTACGCGCTCGCCCGTTTCCGGTTCCCGATCGGCTCCAACGACATCGCCCTCTGGTTCCTGTCGCAACGCGTGTTGCCGCCGGCGGTGGTCCTGGTTCCGTTCTACCTGCTCCTGGTCCACCTGCGCCTTATCGACACCTGGACCGGCCTGATCTTCTGCAACTCCACCTTCAACCTCGCCTTTGCCGTCGTGATCATGCGCGACATTTTCCGCGACGTGAGCACCGAGATCGAGGATGCGGCGAAGGTGGAAGGGGCGCGACCGTGGCAGGTCTTCTGGAAAGTCTCGCTGCCGCTTTCGGTCGACGGGCTTGTGGTCACCTCGGTTCTGATTTTTGCCTTCACCTGGAACGAGGCGCTGTTTTCCGCGGCGCTGACCTCGCAAAGCGCCACGACTTTCTCCGCGCTCGTGCTTGCCTCGCGCTCGACGCGCGGCGTCGATTTCAATGTCGCCTCGGTCAACACCCTGATCGGCGTGCTGCCGCCAGTCATCCTTTATTTCTTCGTGCAGCGCTATCTCGCCCGCGGCCTCTCGTTCGGCGCGGTGAAAGGCTGAGTTCGCAACAACAGGTCCCCGTGCACAACATCGGTAGCGCCGAAAGCCGCTGACATGAGTCGACAAGGCGTTGTGTGTGGTGGAGCGTGGTGCGCCGACCACAACAACCTGGTCGACCGCTGGCCGGAACAAGAGGCCGTCGCCACGATCCTGTCGATCGAGCGCGGCGGCGGCGGCAGCGGTGCCAACATGGCCGTCGATCTCAAGAAACTCGGCGTGCCGTTCCCGGTCGAGGCGATCGCGCTGGTCGGCGACGACGCCGATGGCCTCTTGCTTAGGCGCCTCTGCGACGAGCTCGGCATCGGTACCGAGCAGTTCCATGTCGTTCCCGGTCCGACCACCGCCTTCACCGACGTGATGAGCGTGCACAGCGGCAAGCGGACCTTCTTCCATTTTCACGGGACCCACGACATCGTCGGCCCGGATCATTTCGATTTTGGGCACACAAACGCGCGCATTCTGCATCTCGGTCTGCCGGGTGTGATGGCCACCCTCGATGCGCCTTGCGGCGATGACCCGTCCGGCTGGGTGACGGTGTTGAAGCAGGCGAAACAGATGGGGCTCGAGACCAACATGGAGCTTTGCTCGGTCACTGCCGAGCGGCTGGCACGGCTGGCCCGTCCCTGCCTCCCATATCTCGACTTCATAATCATTGACGACTACGAAGCCGGCGCGGTGGCCGGAATCGAGACGGTCCGCGAGGAAGCGACCGATCAGGCGGCGTGCGCCGAGGCGGCCAAAGCGATCCTCGCTCTTGGCGCGGTGGAACTGGCGATCATTCATTTCCCGGAAGGGTGTGTCGCCGCCACCCGTGATGGCCGGCTCCTGCACAAACCGTCGGTCCGCGTACCGCTCGAGGACATAGCCGGCACCAACGGCGCCGGTGACGCCTTTGCCGCCGGCATCTTGTTTGCCGTCCACGAAGGATGGTCGCTCGACGATGCAGTCAGCCTGGCCCACGCCAGCGCCGCGGCCAGCCTGCGAGCGTTGACCACCACCGGTTCGGTCGTGGCCTGGCGAGAATGTCTGGCGCTGGCGGCGCGATGGGGCTGGCGCGACACTTAGCCTGCCGCCAAACACTCTCCGCCCAACCAGGTTCCGCGATTCGCAATGCCGATCTGACGGCCTTTCGACAGAGGCAATGGCCGCGCGGAGCGCATGGTCCGTGCGGCTCCGTCCGCCGCGTTCACCGCCGGGCTACCCACCGTCGCCGGCGATTTCGCGCAGGAACTCGTCGGTGGTGCGCTGGCGGCAATACCCCCTGATGGCGCGGAGCGAATTGTCGTGACGTTCCCGGCTGCCGGTGGCGCATGCGTCGCCGATCAGCGTCACCAGGTAGCCGAGGTCGCAGGCCGAACGCACAGCCCCCTCCACACATTGGTCCGTGACCACGCCACTGATCACCAGGTATTGCGTGCCGAGATTCCTCATGAGGTAGTCGATGTTGGTCGAGCAGAAGACGTTCGAGCTGGTCTTGGCGATGACGATCTCGTCGTCGAGCGGCTTGAGGGCATCGATCACCTGACCGTCCCACGAATCGGGCGGAACGTTGAAGCCGGTGATCTTGTAGTCGAGGCCGCGGTCGCGGCCGTCACGGGTCAGATTGCGAATGACGGTGTACATCACCTCGATGCCGGCGCGGCGGCATCCCGCCTGGAGGCGTGCCATGTTGGGCACGACGCGGCGCTCCAGTTCATTGAAGTAGTATCCGTGCTGCTCCTCGAGCGCTTGCGGCGACAGGCCGGCGTATTCGCCGCCGTTGCGCTCGGCGCAGAAATTCTGGACGTCGATGAACAGCAGGGTCGTGCGGTCAGGCTCGACCGGCAGGTCGCGCGTGGCGGGGTAGTCGTAGCGGGTGGCCATCATGTCAATCCGCGGTGATGCCGAACAGACGGCAGGCCTTGGGCAGCAGGCGCGCCAGCCGGTCAGCCCAGGCCCGTTGGCCGTCATCGTCGGTGATCAGATCTTGCCGAATCTCAAGCTCGACGTGGGGAATACCGCGCCGCTCGCCGTGGATCGGAATATCATAGTCGGTCAGATCGCTGACGAAGTAGGGCTCGTTGTCACCGACGACGAGGTCGCCTTCTTCGCGCAAGAGGTCGAGCATGATACCGGCGAAGGCACGGTCGCGGTGGTAGAGCACGGCGATGTGCCAGTGTCGCGACGATGCCTTGAACACGGGGGTGAAGCTGTGCATGGCAACGAGAACGGTCGGCCTGCCGGCGACGCCGCGCTGGTCGAGGGCGGCGGCGATGCGATTGTGGTAGGGCCAGAACAGCTCCTTCTGGCGGGCGCGACGATCGTCCGGCGAGATGTCGAGATTGCCGGGAATCTCGGTGTGCTCGCTGACCTCGCAGATGGAGCTGGCCACGGACAGATCGCGATTACAGTCAATGACCAGGCGCGAATATGTTTGCGCGATGAGGGTGGCGTCGAGTTGTTGCGACATCATTCGGGCGACCGCCAGCACCCCGATATCCCAAGCGATGTGCCGTTGAAGCTCGCTTTCCGGCAGTCCGAGGGTTCCGAGGCTCCGCGGTATCCGCCGGCCGCCGTGATCGCAGGTGAGGAACAACGGCGATCGGCCATCCGGCCGGTCGACCTCGACCGGCGCTGGCTCGTCGGGCGCGAGCAAAGGCGGTGTCATCGTCCGCGACATGATGCCACTCCTGCGAAACGCATTGCGGAGGATCGCTGATCATGCCCACCGGCAGCGGTGCACTTGCAAGCACCGGCGAGCTGACGCGTGAGCGTCCGCTGGTCCCTGAGCGCACGGCGCTCCTGATCGTCGACGTGCAGAACGCCACCTTCAACGCTGCCCAGAACGACATCAGGCCGGAGTTCTATCGCACGGCGAGGGATATCGTCGTTCCCAACCTGCAGCGGCTGATTGCAGCCAGCCGTGGGCTCGGCGTGGAAGTGATCTACACCGTCATCGAGAACCTGACGCGCGACGGCCGAGACCGCAGCCTCGACTACAAGCTCTCCGATTTCTTCGTCGCCAAGGGTTCGTGGCAGGCCAAGGTGATCGACACGATCGCGCCCGGCGCCGACGAGATCGTTCTCGCCAAAACGTCTTCGAGCGTCTTCAATTCCACCAACATCGACTATCTCTTGCGCAATCTCGGCATCGCGGATCTGGTGGTCACGGGATTCCTCACCGACCAGTGCATCGACCACACTGTTAAGGATGCCGCCGACCGCGGCTACTACGTCACCTGCCTCGCCGACGCCTGCATGGCCGACACCACGGCGCGACATGACGCGGCCCTTGCCTGCTTCGAGGGTTATTGCCGCACCATGACCACCGGGGCATGGCTCGCCCTTGCCGGGGCTCAATAGCTGAGGGCGTACCGGTCGCATTGCTCCTGTTCGCTGAGGTCAGCCACCATTTTGATTTCCGAGCGCTTGTGGCGGAGATAGGCGTCAAGATAGACGGGCCCGAACCATTCAGCGGCTTGCTCGCTCGCCGCAAGGCAGTCGAGCGCTTCGCCGAGCGACTGCGGCAGATGATGAAGACCGGCCGCGGCGCGCTTGTCTTCGGGCAGCGAGGCGATGTCGCGCGGCTCGGCCAGCGGCAGCTTGCGGCGGATGCCGTCGACCCCGGCGTGGACCACGGCGCCGAGCGCGAGATAGGGACTGGCGGCAGCGTCGCCAGGACGAAACTCGACGTTCAGTTGGCTTGCAGCCGGGAGCCCGGCGACGTCGAGGATCGGGCACACCCTCAGCGACGCCTCGCGGTCGCGCTCGGCAATGTAGGCCCAGGTCGGGGCCCAGCGGTTCGGCCTCAGCCGGATGTACGAAATCGGACAGGGTGCGGTTATCGCGCACAACGCCGGAAGATGGGCAATCACCCCGGCCATGAAGTGTTGGGCGACGGGGGTCAGCCCGTAGGCGGCGTTGGCGTCATTGGTCGCCGGCCGGCCGGCGGCGTCGGCGAAGCTGAAGTGTATGTGAACGCCGTTGCCGGTGCCGTTGGGATCGAGAATCGGTGCGAACGTCGCGCGGTGGCCAAGCCGGAACGCCGTCGCGCGCGCGAGCTCGCGCACTTTCACCGCGTCGTCGGCCGCTTTCAACCCGAGCTGTGGCGCAGCCGTCACCTCGTATTGGCGCGCGCCATACTCGGGCAGGAACGAATCCGGCTCCACGCCCGCCTGGCGCATGGCCGCAACCAGGACCTCGCCGAAGAGGCCCTGGCGACGGTAGGCGTCGAGGGTGTAGGGCGCTCCCGGCAGATTCTCGACGCCGGCATACATCAACTCGTGCTCGAAGGCTGCCCGTAGCTGAAGACCTGCCACCTCGTACAATGCCTTGAGCGCCCGGCGCAGGAATGCGCGCGGGCAGCACTCCCAGGGTCTTCCGTCGGTATGGCGGATATCGCCGAGATACCAGTGCTCCTCGGCGCTCCCGTCGTCGAAATCGACGTGGACCTTGGTGTCGGGGTCGGGAACCAGGATCAGGTCGCCGGTGGCGCCGAATGGCGTGTCGCCGATCAGCCCGAGCGCCGAGATCATGGTGTTGGTGGGTACCCAGCCCACCCCCTTCGTCAACCGTGAAGGCAGCTCGCTCGCCGGAAAACCCTTGCCCCGCACGCGGCCGGCGATCTCGCAGGTACAGACCAGGACAAGCGGCTCGCGCAGCATCGCGTTCACCCTCAGTGGCCAGCCCGCCACCAGGCGGCCAGCTAGTCCAGGACGGCATCGGCGGTCAAGGCCGGGGCGGCGGCATCGGCATAGCACGTTTGACTTGAACCGCGCGCTCATGGAAGCTTTGATCCGCCAGAGGGTTGGAGCTTGTCGGGGGAATGGCTGCAATGAATGCCGGCCACGGCGCGCAGGCGCTGTTGACCACCACCGGCCTTACCAAGTCCTTTCGCAGCCTCATCGCCCTCAAGGATCACGCAATCAGCGTGCATTCGGGCGAAATCGTCGGTGTCATCGGGCCGAACGGCTCGGGCAAGAGCACCCTGTTCAACCTCGTCAGCGGATACTTGCGCGCCGACCACGGCGCGGTCCTGCTCGACGGAAAACCGATCGAGCGGCTTTCGGCATCCGCCATTGTGCGGCTCGGGATTGCGCGGACCTTCCAGGGCAGCCGCCTGTTCCAGCACTTGAGCGTGGCGGAAAACGTGCGTGCTGCCGCGCAATTGCGCCATCCCACCAACATGATCGATGCCGTTCTGGGGACCGGGCGCCTCAAGCGAATGGAGTCGGAAGTCGACGTCGTCGCCCGTCAGCTTCTCGAACTGGTCGGGCTGACCGACCGGGCCGCTAGCCGGGCGGGCGACCTGCCTTACGCGGACCAGCGGCGTCTGGAGCTGGCGCGGGCGCTGGCAACCGGTCCGCGCCTGCTGCTGCTCGATGAGCCAGCCGCCGGAATGGATGCCGGTGAGACTCACGCCCTGCTCGCCCTCATCGACGAACTCCGCCACCGCTACCATTTGGCGGTGATCGTGGTGGAGCACGACATGGAGTTGATCATGAACCTGTGCGAGCGCATCCAAGTGCTCGCGCACGGTGAGCGCATCTTCGAAGGCACTCCGTCCGAGGTGCAGGCCAATCCGCGAGTGCGCGAGGTGTATCTTGGTCAGACCTGACACTGCCCCCAACGTCACCGGGAGGACGTCGGGCGGCGAGCCCCTGCTCGCGATCGCCGGCCTCGAAGTGAATTACGGCGCGATCGCGGCGGTCAAAGGGATCGACGTCGAGGTGAGGGAGGGCGAGGTCGTCGCCCTGCTCGGCGCCAACGGAGCCGGCAAGAGCACGACTCTGCGTACGATCTCGGGATTGACTCGCCCGCGTGGCGGCACCGTCTCCTTCGCCAGCGAGCGCATCGACCGGCTGTCGCCGTCGCGGATCGTGCGCCTCGGGATTGCCCATTGCCCGGAAGGCAGGCGCGTCTTCGGCAGCCTGTCGGTTGCGGAGAATCTGCGCCTCGGTGCCACGGCGCGCTCCGACCGTGAGTCGATTGCGGCCGACCGCGCGCGTGTCTGCGACCTTTTTCCGGTCCTGCGTGAGCGAATGGGCCAGACGGCGGGGACGCTGTCGGGCGGTGAGCAGCAGATGCTGGCCCTCGCCCGCGCCATGATGGCGCGGCCGCGGCTGCTGCTTCTCGATGAACCGTCGCTCGGCATCGCGCCGCTCATCGTCCAATCGATCTTCCGCACGCTTGCCGAGCTGAAAGAGATGGGCATTGCAATCCTGCTGGTGGAACAGAACATGTCACTCGCCCTCGATCTGGCGGACCGGGCCTACGTCTTGACCACCGGATCGGTGAGCATGTCGGGTCCGGCGGCGGAGCTGAAGGCGGACTACGAGGCCGTGGCGGCCGCCTATCTCGGAACCCGCCGATGAGCACCGAGCTCTACATCGTCCAGCAGTTGATAAACGCGGTGGCGCTCGGCAGCCTCTACGCACTCGTCGCCATCGGCCTCTCCATGGTGTTCGGCATCCTGCGCATGACCAATTTCGCCCACGGCGACATGATGATGGTCGGTGCCTTCGCCACCCTGGTGTTTGGCGCGATCGGGATACCGTTCTGGATCGCCGCTCTTGGCGGTGTCGCCGCCGGCGCGGCCGCCGGCGTCATCGTCGAGCGGGTCGCCTATCGGCCGGTGCGAGGGGCGCCCGACGTGACGCTGCTGCTCACCAGCCTCGCGGTCACCTATATCCTCGAGAACTTCGGAATCCTGGTGTTCACCAGCTCGCCCAAGAACTTTCCGCTGCCGGACTGGATGAACACCGCCCTCCAGTTCCACGGCGGCCAGATCACCTTCACCCAGATCAACGTCGTCACCGTCGTGCTCACCATCGTGGCGCTGGCCTTCCTCGGCTGGTTCGTCACCCGCACCGACGCCGGTCTCGGCATGCGCGCGGCAGCGGAGGATTTGGGCGCCGCCCAGCTGGTCGGGCTCGACGTCAACCGCCTCATCGTCGTCGCCTTCGCCATCGCCTCAGCCTTCGCCGGACTTGCCGGCGTCCTGTGGGCTGCTCAGGCGGGGATCGTGGAGCCGCACATGGGCTTCACGCCGCTGCTCAAGGCATTCGTCGCCGCGATCATTGGCGGCTTCGGCTCGATCGCGGGGGCGCTGCTCGGTGGCTTCGTGCTGGGCGGCCTGGAGGTGCTCATCGTCGCCTTCCTGCCCTCCGCGGTATCGCCTTATCGCGATGCCATCGTCTTCGCGCTGTTGATAGCGTTCCTGTTGTTTAGGCCGAACGGTCTTCTCAATCGCACGCAGGAGGTGAAGCTGTGACGCGGGCAGTGACGGCGCTGTGGGCACTGGCCGGTCTCTGCCTAATCGCGCTCGCCACCTGGCAGACGCCCCATCTGTTGAACGACTATCTCGTGCGCGTCATCATTGTGATGTGCATCAACGCGATCCTGGTATCGTCGCTCAGCGTCGCCAACGGCTTCACCGGCGTTTTCTCGTTGGGACACGTGGGTTTCGTGGCAGTCGGCGCCTATGCCTCGGGCATCCTGTCCTTGTCGGCTGCGGCCAAGCACGCCTATCTGCCGGATCTGCCCCACTGGCTGGCTTCGATCACGTTGCCGTTCCTGCCGGCGACGATCATTGGCGGCCTTATCTGTGTCGTCCTCGCCTTGCTGGTCGGGGCGCCACTCATGCGTCTTTCCGGCTACTTCGTGGCGGTGGCGACCCTCGGGTTCCTGATTATCGTCAACGTGGTGCTGATCAACGCGGTTTCGTTCACCCGCGGCGCGCGCACCTTCACCGGCGTACCCCTGCAGACGACGCTTCCCTGGGCGGTGGGATGGCTGGTGGTGACGCTGGTGATCCTCGCCCGGGTCGTCTACTCGCCGACCGGCCGGCGTTACCGTTCGGTTCGCGAGGACACGATAGCGGCTCAGGCAGTCGGCATTTCCGTGCTGAGCACGCGGCTTTCCGCCTTCGCCCTCGGCGCATTTTTCGCCGGGGTCGGCGGCTCCCTTTATGGTCACTATCTGGGATCGTTCTCGCCAGCAAGCTTCTACATGGCCTATACTTTCACCCTGATCAGCATGTTGGTGATCGGCGGCATGCAGAGCCTGACGGGGGCCGTCGTGGGAGTCGTCGTCGTGACCTTGTTCAGCGAGGTCTTGCGCAACCTGGAACGCGGCCTCGATCTTGGCGTCGTGACCCTGCCGCCGCTCTACGGTGCGGCACAGATCGTGCTTGGCATCCTGTTCATCCTGATCATGATCTTTCGTCCGACCGGCATGTTGGGCGATCACGAACTGACGCTCAAAAGTCTGACAGGGGCGTTCAAAACAGAGAGGAGCAAGCCATGAAGTATGCGAAATGGGGTGCAACCGGGCTGGTCCTGACGGCCGGTCTCATTGCCGCGAACGCCGCATCCGCGGCGGACACCATAAAGATCGGAGCGCCGTTCAACGTCACCGGCGCGCTCTCGTCTCTCGACGCGCCGGCCCTCAACGGCGCCAAGTTGAAGGCCAAGGAGATCAACGACGCCGGCGGCATCGACGGCAAGCAGATCGAGCTCGTCATCTACGACACCAAGACCGACCCGACGGTGATCGCCGCCACCTCCAGCCAGCTGATCAATCAGGACCACGTGCCGGTGGCGATGGGCTTCACCGATTCCGATTCGGTGCTCGCGGCCGGGCCGATCTTCCAGCAGGCGGGCATACCCTTCGTCACCCCGGGCGCCACCTCGCCCAAGCTGCCTGAACAGATCGGCGACGACATCTTTCTCGCCTGCTTCGGCGACAACGTGCAGGCGGCGGCGGGTGCCGATTTCGTCAAGGCAAAGCTCAACGGCTCGAACGTCTTCCTGCTCCGCGACAACTCGACCGAATATACGACGCTGCTGGCCAAGTATTTCGACGAGGCGTTCACCCATGACGGCGGCAAGATCATCGGCCGCGACGACTACAAGAGCGGCGACACATCGTTCACCGCGCAGATCACCAAGCTGAAGGCGATGTCGATGAAGCCGGACGTGGTGTACGTCTCGGCCATGCCCGACGACATCGGCCTCGTCGTCAAGCAGATGCGCCAGGCCGGCGTCATGGAGCCGATCGTCGGCGGCGACGGATACGACACGCCGCTTCTTCTCAGCGTCGGCGGCGCGGCGGCGAACAACGTCTACTATTCGACGCACGCCTTCATGTCGGACGAGTCAACGCCGGCGGTGCAGAAGTTCATGGCCGCCTACAAGGCCGCCTACGGCACCGATCCGGAGAACGCCTTCGCCGCGCTCGGCTACGATACGGTCGGGCTGATCGCCGACGCCATCAAGCGGGCCGGATCGACGGACCCGAAGGCCATTCGCGACGCGATCGCCGCGACCAACGGCTATGCCGGCGTCACCGGCACGATTTCCTATCCGAGTGGCGTCCGCGTCCCGTCCAAGACGGTGGCCATGATCGGCGTCAAGAATGATGCGCTCTATCTCGCCGCAAGCGTCGACCCCACCTACATCGCGGCGCCCTGAACGATCCGGAGCGGGAGGCTTTTGCCGCCTCCCGCTCATTTTTCACAAGGCGAGGTGCAGGCCCGCGTCCGGCCCTCCGGACGCCGGTCCGCTTGAGTGACGGGGACGCGGCATGACCGATCGGGACGAGCAAGCAACGCGGCTGATGGCCAAGTTGCGGGAACACAACATAGAATATTTGCGCTTCGAGCTGCCGGATATGCACGGCCTGTCGCGGTCGAAAACCGTGCCGGCCGACAAGGTCGAGTCCTATGCCCGCAGGGGGCTGAACTTCTACGGCGGCGTGCTCGGGCTCGACACTTCGTCAAACGTGGTGCCGGCAAGCGCGCTCCACACCCAGCGCAACTACGCCGATCAGGCGCTGTTTCCGGATCCCGACTCTTTTCGCGTCATTCCCTGGCTGGACAAGACCGCCAGCGTCGTTTGCCTGGGCTACGAGTATGACGGTACCCCGCAGCGGGCAGCGCCGCGCTGGGTCATGTCGGAATTGGTGCGCGCGGCAAACGCGCTCGGCTACGACGTGATGATGGGTCACGAATACGAGTACTACCTGCTATCGGCCGAAACCAGACAGCGGCTGTATGACGGCATTCACATCTTCCATACGGTGCGCAATCACTACGTGCCGTTCCTCGATCAACTCGTCCCGACGCTACGCGCCTACGGCATCGATGTGATCACGCACAATTGCGAATACGCCGGCTCGCAGTACGAGACCGTTTACGGGCCGGGCGTGAATCTCGCCGCAGCCGACAAGGCATTTGCCTTCAAGAACGGCATGAAGGAGCTCGCCCACCGCAACGGCTACATCGCGACCTTCATGACCAAGCCGTTCGCCGGACTGTCGGGCAGCGGCTGCCATCTGCACGTCAGTCTCGCCGACCGCAAGAGCGGCGCCAATGCTTTCCATGATGCCGGCGCGGAAGGCTCGCTCTCGGCGGTGGGGGCCTCGTTCGCTGAGGGTGTGCTGGCGCACGCGGGCGCGATGATGCCGCTGATCAACCCGACGCCGAACTGCTACCACCGCGTCAAGCCGTACACGTTCGCGCCTTCCAACGTCAGCTGGGGTGTTCAGGATCGTTCGGCGTTGGTCAGGGTCAAGGCCACCGCCGACGACGACACCCATCTCGAAATGCGCGGCGGTTCGGCCGCGAGCAATCCGTATCTGCTGGCGGCCGCGACGCTCGCGGCAGGGCTGCTCGGCGTCAAGGCGAAGGCGAAGCTGAGGGAGCAGTCGCGCGAGACGACCAGCGAGGACAATCCGGCCCTGCCGAAGTTTCCGCAGACACTCGCCGACGCTCTCTCCGCCCTCGAGGCGGACCACGAAATGACACAGATGCTGGGCGAGGATTTCGTGCGGGTGTTCGCGGCCGTCAAGCGATTCGAGCTCGGCCGCTTTCAGTCGCACGTCACCGATTGGGAAGTGAACGAATACCTCGAACTGTATTGATCGACCGCATTTCGCCCAGACGCATCTCCATCAAAACCGCCTTTTGTCTGCGTGGGAACGCCGGATCGCCCGATGGCATGAGGTCCGTCCGGGCAGGTCCCTCGCTTGCCAGCTCACGCATAGCTGCTATTTAGCACACCGGGCGACACGCGGGCGACATTCAGGAGGAACGCTATGAAAAAGATGCTCGCCGCCTGCCTCGCGGCAGGCTTCGTACCGATGGCGATTGGCGCGACGTCGGCCGCCGCAGCGGCGACGCCGAAATCGGTCTATTTCATCTTCACCGGATACGCCTATCCCTATTTCGCGCCCATGGCGGACGCCGTGAAGCAGGCGGTCGGCCATTTTCCGGACATGACGGTCAAGATCGTCAACGCCAACAACTCGGCGTCGCAGGAGATCACCGACATCAACGAGGCGGTCGCCGCCGGCGCCAAGGGCATCATCCTCAACACCATTCAGGAGTCGGTGACGAGCGCCGCCCAGAAGGCGATGAAAGCCGGTGTGCCGGTCGTCACCGTGGACCGCGACGTCAGCAAACCTGCTGCGCGCGTCGCTTTCATCGGCGACGACGATGTGACGCTCGGCAAGGAGGAGACCCAGTTCGGGGTCGACACTCTCGCCAAGAACAACGTGCCGAAGCCATGGCACGTGGTGGTTCTGCAAGGCACCCTTGGTGCCAGCGTGTCGATCGGACGGCTCAAGGGCGCCATGGATGTCCTGCAGCCGCTGGTCAACAAGAAGGAGGTCGACATCGTTCTCAACCAGTCGGCCAACTTCGCCACCGATAAGGCGCAGTCGATGATGACCGCCGAGCTCGCCAAGACCACCGATATCCAACTGGTTGTTTGTGCCAATGACGCCATGGCGCTCGGCGTGATCAATGCGTTGAAGACCCACGGCATCACCCCCGGCGACAAGACCCTGGTGGTCGGCGCCGACGCGCAGCCGGAAAGCATGGACGCCATCAAGGCGGGCACCCAGCTCGACACCGTCACCCACGCCCCCTTCGTCGAGGCCTATTGGGCGGTAGAGGCGATGGAGGTCTACCTGAAGAATGGCACCAAGCCGCCCGCGGCGAAGTTCCCGAAGGGCAACGTCATCATCCCGATGACGCTGGTGACCAAGGCCAATGTCGACAAGATCGCCGGCTGGGGGACGCCGCAGAAGATCGTGCCGTTGCCCTACGGAGGCATGACCCAGACCTTCGACGTGACCGCAAGCAAGTGAGCATGACGGAGTCCGGCGGCGACGGCCGGCAACCGCTGATATCCGTCCACGATCTGGTCAAGGCCTTCGGGCCGGTCCGGGCCGTGGACGGCGTCAGCCTCGACTTCTATCCGCAGGAGGTTGTCGGCATCATTGGCGATAACGGCGCCGGAAAGTCGACCTTCCTGTCGCTTCTCACCGGCTTTTATCAGCCGGACTCCGGCCACTTCCTCTACCGCGGCCGGGAAGTCCACGTTCATTCGCCGCGCACGGCGCGCAACGATTTCAAGATCGAAATGATCTACCAGCGGCTGGAGCTGGCGCCGGACCTGACGGTGTGGGAGAACCTGTTCCTGGGTGAGGAGATCCGGCGGTTCGGCTTGTGGTCGGCGCGCGGCCAGATGCGGGCGCGAGCCGGTGAGGTCCTCGCCGAATTGAACGTCGGCGTCCTGCCCGACGATCTCGTCGGCGAGCTGTCGGGCGGCGAACAGCAGGCGGTGGCGATTGGTCGGGCGATCCTGTTCGACCGGCAGGTGATCATCATGGACGAGCCCACCGCCGCGATCTCGGTGCAGAAGGTCGAGGGCGTACTCGCCCTCATCGGGCGGCTGCGCAGCGGCGGCAAGACTGTCCTGCTCGTCAGCCATCGTCTGGAGGACGTTCTCCAGGTCAGTGATCGCATCGTCGTCTTCCGGCAGGGCAGCGTCCGCTACGTGCTCGACAACCGCGGTCTCACCATCAGCGATCTCGTCCACGCCATGTTCTGATCCCGATGAAAGCCGAGAGCGCCTATTTTGCCGACGCGACTCGCGCTTGCAACCCGGCCAGAATGAGGATCGCGGCAACGAAGATGTATTCGTACATCGACGGCAGGCCAACCAGAACGATGACGTCGTTGATCACTCCGATGACGAGAACACCGAGCGCTGCCCCGACGATCGTGCCGCGGCCGCCGGTGAACGGGATGCCACCGAGAATAACGCCGGCGATCGCCTGCAGTGAGTCGCCCTCGCCGGTCAGCGGGTAGATCGAATCCTGCCAGGCGGTGATCATGATCCCGGCGAGCGCCGCCATCAGGCCGGAGATGGCGAGCACCAGCACCTTGATGAAATTTGTCCTCAGGCCGACCGAGCGGGCGGCGTCCTCGTTTGAGCCGGTCGCCCTGATCCAGTTGCCGAGAGGGGTCAGAGAGACGATGACCTGCGCCGCGACCACCATCGCCAGGGCGATGAGGATCAGCACCGGAATTCCGCTGACGGTCCCCGCTATCCAGTCGAAACCGAATGGGCGCGGAGGGTCGACCACGTCGGGTGTGATGTAGTTGCCGCCGTTGAACAGAAGCGCGACGCCGCGCATGCCCCAATAGGTCGCCAGCGTCACGATGAAGGAGGGAATGCCGCCGCGGGCCACCAGCAGGCCGACCAGCGCGCCGATCCCGCCGCCGACGACCAGCGTCGTCACGATCGCGAGCGGCGCCGGAAAACCGTGGAACACGATCAGCCAGGCGACCAGCATTCCGGACGCCGCCAGCATGCTTTCGACGCCAAGGTCGATCATGCCGACCATGATGACGAAGGCTTCGCCGACGGCGGCGACCACTAGGAAGCTCGAACTGGTCAGAAGCGCCGTCAGGTTGTTGACGGTCAGAAACGCGGGGGCGAGAAGGCTGGCCACCGCGCAGATGACGATCACGAACGCCACCGGGCGGCGAATGCTGCCCGGCCGGCCGAATATGGTCCGGCCGAGCGTCTGCCACGTCCGCGCCCTCACTGACCGATCCGCGCGGTTACTCACAACCGGTGAGCTCCCGTCTCGACAACGTGCAAGCGCCTTCACTTAGTGGCATGGGCATGCATGCCCCCGACCATGTCCGCCCCGAAGAGAAACGCCCGAACGCTAGATCGATCACGCTTCCTCGGCAAGGCGGCTATTGCGGCGGTTGCAAAGATGTTCGACCGTGACCCGTGTGCCCCGCGACCGTTCGTCACGGAACCGGTGGCACGGACCACGGCGCGGCTGTCCATCTCCGCCCGAGTTGCCGGGGAGCTTGACAGAGACCGATGGCGCGGAGTGTCATCGCAAAAGCTGACCTTGTTTTGCTTGCCGCGCCGACGAGATTTGTCCCGGCAAACGGTGACCGGTGTCGGCGCGAAAAAGAACGACGACAGGGAGGAAGACCGAAAATGACTGGAAAATTGAAACTGCTCGCCGCCGGCGCCCTTGTGGCGTTGATGCTGCCGGTCGCGGCCCACGCCAAGACCTTCTACTGGATTTCCCATGGATCGCCGGCGGATCCGGTATGGACCTACTTCCTGCAGGGCGCGCAGCAATGGGCGAAAGACACCGGTCAGGATGTCAAGACGTCGTTTCATAACGGCGACGTTCCCTCGCAACAGGAGGCGGTCCGCACCGCCATCGCGGCCAAGGCCGACGGGATCGTGACAACCAGCCCCGACCCCGGGAGCCTGGTCGACGTCGTCAAACAGGCACGCGAGGCCAAGATCCCGATCATCAACTTCAACACGCCCGACCCCAAGGCGGATTTCGACGCCTACGTCGGCGGCGACAACGTCGTGTTCGGAACCCATTGGGCCCAGTATCTGGTCGACCACAAGCTGGTGAAGTCAGGTGACTTCGTCTGGCTTCCGGTCGAGGTGCCCGGCGCCACGTATGGCGTCCAGGAAGAGCAGGGGATTGCCAGCGTCTTCAAGCCGCTCAACATCACCTGGGAGGTGACCGACTGCACCCTTGACCAGGCGGAGGTCATCAGCCGGATGGTCGACTACCTGACCACCAACCGCGCGAAGATCAACGCCATCATCGGTCTTGGCGACCTCGTCACCGGCAGCATCAAGCGGGTGTTCGATCAGGTCGGCGTCAAGCCCGGCGACATTCCCGTGGTCGGTTGGGGCAATTCGCTCGACACCACCCAGGAGGTGCTCAACGGCTACGTCAATGCCGCTCAGTGGCAGGACCCGCAGGCGACCAGCTACGTCGCGCTGTCCCTTGCCGCCATGGCGGCGAGCGGCATCCCGCCCGGGTTCAACGTGATCACCGGCAAGCTCTACGGGAAGGACACCGCCCAGATCTACAACGACATTCTGGCGGG